>JAGWHU010000003.1 GCA_028866575.1 Candidatus Micrarchaeota archaeon
GGAGTATACCTTCTCGACAAATAATAAAATGAGAGAGAAGGAACTACTTCTGAAGGCGGTGGTGTACAACAGATTCTTGACGTAACTCTCGTCAATAGACAACTACTGAAAAGTGTGCCTAATTTTTCAGTAGTTATTGGACACAGGCGGCGCAAAGCAATGTTTTTATATCTCCTAAAACAGAAGTAATCCAGTGATAAAAACGTGTTGAAAATGGACAAGCAGCTTGAGATAAAAAGGGATTTCGCAATAGAAATGGCGAAAAATGCGATGGCGATAATGAGGGGCGAGTTCAAGCCTAAAATGGAGAAAAGCCTGAAAAAGGACAAAAGTTTCGTGACAGAAACCGATCTAAAAATAAACGATATGGTCATATCAGAGGTGAAAAAGAGGTTCCCGGACCACAGCGTCATTGCAGAGGAGGGCAACTACATTTCCAATAAGGGCGGAAACTACATTTACGTATGCGATCCGCTTGACGGAACCATAGCATTTTCACACGATACCCCTACATTCTGCTTTTCCTTGTCTTTAGTGGAAAAAGGAAACGGCATGCCCATCATCGGTGTTGCCAATAATTTCGATCGGAGCGAGGATTTCATATATTCTGCCGTCAAGGGGCATGGCGCTTTTTTGAGCGGCAAGCACATACATGTATCAAAAGACAGCCGGTTAAAGGGCTCTGTCATAGGCCTTGCAAACTGGACCGGCGCGCAGTTTGATATGACATCATTGTACAAAAGGTTGGTTGATTCCGGCGCCGGGGTGCTCATGCCGGGATCGATAGTCTTCAGCGGGTTAAAGGTTTCCTCTGGGGAATACTCCGTAGCAATACATCCTGCGCGAATGTCCTACGAGACTCCAGCGCTTAAAGTGATAGTGGAAGAGGCAGGCGGCAGGGAGACCGACCTGTTCGGCAAGAATAACATGTCATATGACAAGATAAGGGGCTCCGTACTTTCCAATGGCATACTGCACGATGAGATCGTGGCGCTTATGAGGAAATAGGGCTACAGCCCATAATGCCCCTTGATTAATTTTGCAACCTCTACCGGAGGGATTCCGGTATTGTCTATGCTGTAAGACTCCACGAAACTTATGGGTGAAAAGACGTCGTTCTCCTTTACGAACTCGTCAAATATTCCAATGTCCGTCAATTTATTGTACCGCTTCCTTGAGGGCTCCATTATCCTCCTTTCCAGTTCCGTCCTCTCGCAGCTCAACCGGACGAAGTGCATGGTGCCTGAATTCCTTTCAACTACGTTTATCAGCTCCTTGACGAACCCGTCATCCTTTCCCGCGATATTGACTGACGTCAGTATGAGGCCGCTCCTGCCTGCCTTCGCGGCGCTCTCTATGAGCTCAAGCCTGTACTTATCAAACAGCTCCCAGTATCTGCTGTCGCTTCTGTCGAGCACCGTTTCCAGCAAGTCGAGGGCAAGGTGGTTGTGAAGTATCCTATAGCCCGTCAATTTTGAAAGCTCGTTTGCAACGGTTAGCTTGCCTACGGCCGGGGGGCCATATATTACAATAAGCTTCATGATATGGACTTAATCCTAACTGATATATAAACCATATGTCCTGTTAGCGATCACACGTAGGTAAGCCAGTTCTCGTACTCCTTTATCTTCCCAGTTACCGCTTTCGTATACTCACCAGCCAGCAGATTGGTTATCCTGCCGGGCCTGCCGGTGCCTATGCCCCTAGAATCTATCGAGGTTATGGGTGTTATCTCCGCGGCCGTGCCTGCAAAGAAAGCCTCGTCGCACGTGTACAGCTCCTCCTTGTGTATGTTCCTTTCCACTACGTCTATGCCTATCCTCTTCGCGAGCATCATTATGGATTCCCTCGTGATGCCCAGGAGTATGTCCGCCTCCCTTGACGGGGTAACCAGCTTGCCCTCCTCCACTATGAAGATGTTCTCTCCGGGGCCTTCTGCAACGTATCCGTCAAGCGACGTGAGTATCGCCTCGTCGGCTCCGGAATATATAGCATCCATGTTTGCTATTATGGAATTTATGTAATTTCCGCTGGCCTTTGCCTCAGGGGGTAGTATGAGCGAGTTGATCCGCTGCCATGAGGATATCCTGCACCTAATGCCCCTCTCCTTGCCTTTCCCGAAATAGGCCCCGAAAGGAACCGCTGCAACGAATACGCTTATCCTCTTCCCGTGAGTGCTGATGCCTATGTTGTCATCGTTGTAGAACGCAAACGGCCTTATGTAGCAGGATTCGAGCCTTGACTGCTTCACGACCTTGATTATCGCGTCCCTTATGTCGCTTTTCGCATATCCTAGCTTCATCCCGTATACCTTTGCGCTCCTGAAGAACCTTTTAACGTGATCATCCAGCCTGAATATCGCAGTGCCGTTCTGGGTCTTGTACGCCCTCATGCCCTCGAATATGCCGCTTCCGTACTGCATCGAATGCGTGAGTATCGGTACCTTGGCATCCTTGCTCTTCACCATCTTTCCGTCAAGCCAAAAATAAGCGCCTTGATTCTTTTTTGCCATATAGACACCAAAGAGATAAAGCAATTAAGTTATATAAAATATTCTAAGTGATCCGATGGCCAGGGGCGGCATTCTCAAGGAATTGGAAAGGTACGGCCTTACGAAATTTCAGAAGGACGTGCTTGTAGCCACGATGTCGATAAAGAAGGGAAGGACGATGACGTACAAGGCTATGGCGGCAAAGGTCGGGCACAAAAGGGCATACAGGGCGGTTGGGACAGCACTGAAAAAGAATCCATTGCCGATAAGGATTCCATGCCATAGGGTAATCAAGAGCGATGGGACTGTTGGAAACTACAACAGCGGAGGCAAGAAAAGAAAATTAGAACTTCTTATGGCAGAAGGAGCTATAAAGTAAATACCGCCCGAAGCAGGCAACAGGATGAGAAGTCCCACGCCCGTTTGTTTTGGACATGGATTTCACCTATTTAATTATTTTTCTAAATAATTTTCTAAGTTTATCATAACTTATCTCATTTCTTGCACATTTATAAGCAAGCTTCTCAAGCTCAAGCTTTGACGCTGTGAAACTTAGTTTATTTAATGCTAGATATGTAGCTGTAGTTGCAAAGGCTGTTCTTTTATTTCCAGCCAAAAATGGATGAACGGTAATAATATCATGTAAATAGGTAGCAGCATTGTCTATATGGTTTGGATTATTGAATACCTTTTCAACAATGTACTCAATATTCCCACGAGATAGCACAACATGTTCCTCTTTTGTTACCTTAACCACTTCCTTATTGATTTCTAGAATATCATCAATAGTCGGAAAAAGTGGCATCTTTTCTCCTCATTCGCTCAGTTCCTAGATTAACCAGAAGATCGTAGTACTTCTTGAATTGCTGCTTGAATGTCGTTCTAAATAATTTCTTAGATGCATATGGCATGCTCATCAATAACATTAGGTAATATAAGCCTATAAATCTTACTGACATTAAATTTATTAAAGAGGATTTGATGGATACAATTAAGTCAAATAGGGTGGTGATTGAACTACATGTTCCTGATTTTAAGAAAACTAAGGCTTTTTACAAAAAGTTGGGTTTTGAAGTGGTTAGCGAAGATCCAATAGGTAAAGAATTAGGTTATCTAGTAATGAGACTTGGAAAAACTTTTCTAAATTTTTATGGTGGGGACTCAAGAGTTTATAAACACACATTCTTCAAAGAGTTTCCTAAAAACACTAGACTAGGATATGGGGTAGAAATAACGATCATTTTAGATGATATTGAAGGATACTATAAATCAGTATTTCCAAAAGTAAAAAACAATGTAGTACAACCGCTCATAACAAAGAGATGGGGCAAGAAAGACTTCAGATTAGCCGATCCTTTTGGTTTTTACCTTAGATTTACAGAGCCTGTTAATTGGCTTAAGTCCTAAATGGCATAGAAAGAAAGGCATCGTACCTGCCATGCTAACGCCCCTACCGGGCATCAAAACTAAGCATTATCTTTAGACGTCAAATTAAGCAAAATAAGCCTATAGCGCCCGAAGCAGGCTTTATCGTTTCTGTACATAACCGAACACCTGATGACAAAGTCCAAACCATTCGACGACAAGCTTCCCGGATCTCCAGACGCAGGCGCTGTCCGTTTTGCTCATAGTCCTACCTTAAGCATTAGCCGGCCAGAGCATTTAGCTCATGGCCGGCATCTTCCCTAAAACCCTAACCTATTCACCCAAGCCTTTATCTATATAGCGAAATCCTGTTGCTTACGATGCTTGCCTGCCTTCCATCGTCCCCGCTCCGCATGTTGTTTAGGAACGAATTGCTGAATTCCGTGACTATCTCGTTCCTGCTCCCCTTTATGGTGCCTAGCTGGGACAGCCCCTGCTTTGTAAGGCATAGCGGCTTCCCGTGCTCTGTCTTGTTGGCGAATTCCAACAATCCGGAATCCTTGAGCCTGTTGAGGCAGTACCATATCGAGCTCTTCGAGAACCCGTATTCCTCGTTTATGTAATCGACGAAGCTTGATGCGGTGTCTATCGTATCCCTGTCTATCTCGAACATCAGAAGTTGCTCTCTCCTGCTGAGTTTTGATTTACTGAACTCTACCCTATATATTTGCGCCACATAAACACCCAAAGATTTAGAAATTTTTTGAGATTTATGCAGCGACAGGGTGTGTATTTGGTGTCATTACAAACCTGTATGCACAAACGCCTATGCTACCTATAAACAAAGAGAACTGCTTCATTAGCCACTTTTGTAGCATGTGCATGGGTTTTACACCAACCTGCCTAGATATTCTAAACCAATACTTTGTTGTACGAAATAGTATAAAAACCTTTTGTATCAAAAAAGTTCCTTTAATATCGGAAATCCCTGGTGTCGTCAGGGCCTGTCCTCAATATGCATATATATCTTGTTGCCCAAGTCATTTTCATATGCTGGATTTCGTTATGGTAGTTCCGACCCTAAATGAGGAGGGATACATAGGCGAAATGCTCAAAAGCGCCGACAGGAAACTATCCGGGATGTTCAGGAGCTACAGGATTGTAGTGGTTGACGAATCTTCCAGGGACGCGACCACGAAGATAGTGGAGCAATTCATGGAAAAACACAAATCCGTGGCGCTCATAAGCGGGAGGCATCCCGGAAACAGGGGGCTTGACGTCAAATACGGGATGTCAAGATACGAGTCTAGGGCCTATTTTTTCATAGATGCTGATCTGGAGCCCAGCCTGCCCTACCTTGATAATGCGATGAGGCATTTCAGGAGAGGGTGCGACGTAGTAACAGGCTCGAAGTATGCCAACGAAAGGATTGCGAAGCGCCCACCGCTTAGGACTATGGTCTCGAAAAGCTACAATCTGCTCATAAACATAATCTTCAACGACAGGATAATGGATCACCAGTGCGGCTTCAAGCTGTTCAGCAGGAGGGCATTCAAAATAATAAACAGGGTATCGCGGGAAAGGCACTGGGTATGGGACACCGAAACACTGCTGATAGCGCGCTACAACGGGCTGAAGGTCTGCGAAATACCCATACTGATGAAGGAAAGGAAATGGTCGGAAAGGACGCCGCTTAAAAGGCTCATCAAGGACATGACGGAATTCACCATAGGGATAGCCAAATTGTTTTACAGGTTCAGGATACTCAAGGAATACTCATGAGGCAAAGCAAATCCCCAAGCGTAAACAGGTACCTTCTAATTTTGGTTATCCTGTCAACGGCATACTTCGGCTACTGGATCATGCTCGCGCACTACAAGTACGTCAACTACCAGTCCTCGTTCTTCGACATAGGCGGCTGGGTGTACGTGATGTACCAGCATGTGCACGGCATAACGATGGGCCCAATGCAATACCTCGTGTTCTTCGCTCACCTGTCCCCGATAATGCTGGCAATGGTGCCGATATTCGCAATATACCCGCACGCGATTACTCTCACTGTGGCGCAGGACGTGCTCCTAGCGCTTACCGCGGCGCTCGCCTATTTTGTAGCCCTTGACATATTCAAGAGCAGGAAGATAGGATTCGCCTTCGGGCTTGCGATGCTCATAAACTCGGGCATACGCGGTCTTGCATACTACGATTTCCATCCGGAGGCATTCATACCGTTTTTCTACATACTCTCTTTCTACTTCTACTACAAGTGCAGGAAGAGGTATTTCATCCTCAGCTATGTGCTCCTTTTGAGCGTGATGGAAACAGCATATGTCGTGGGCATAACCCTTCTTGTCGGGCTTCTTATGTTCGAATTGCTCTACAATGCAAGGAAAGACGGGATCGACAACGCCAATTACAGGAAAAGGCTGGGGCTTATCCTGATAGGCATAGCGTTGACGGTCGTAGTTGCGATACTTTACAGGGGTGCAGCTGTATACATCACGCAGACATACGCCACTACTAGCACGTATGCGGTGCCTCCAGTAACGCGTCTGATAAACTACATAACGATACAGGTCAAGACACTTGCGAATCCGTCCGTTGTAAGCTACAAGGCAGGCCCGATATACGGGCTTGGCGGGATAGACCTGTCAGAGATATTCCTTGGTTTCGGCATAACATCTTTGTCGAATCCCATTATGAGCCTGGTTCTGTATTCGCCATGGCTATTCGAGGTGTTCATACTCCACAACTGGACCTTCCTGATATTCTCCGCACAGTACTTCGGCTATGTCGTCGGGGCTAGCTACGTGTCGGCGATACTGGGATATCTTATACTTGACAAGTACAAGGGGAGGATATCGCACGCATTGAGGATGAATGCGAGGAGCATGGAAATACTCGTCCCCGCGAGCATCGTGATACTCTCGTTCATGTTCTCGCTGCTGTTCCTGTCGGAAGTATATACGCCGTTGGTGTTCCAAAGCTATCCTGGGGTAAATTACACCCAAATAAACGGCGCGCTGTCAATGATACCCAACAATTCCAGCGTAATGACGCAGACGACAATAGCGCCGCACCTGGCATACATGCGCAACCTTGAATTCGCGCCCACGCTCAACGTGAGCGGGCCGATACCTACGAAAGTGACAGTGTACTGGTTTGTGCCCGAGTACATAGTAATAGACAAGAACCTGCCCACGTACTACTCGGAATTCTCCAGCAATGCGTTCAACGTATATTCGTATATGGGCGACAACTACACCGCATTGTACAACGGCTCCGGGCTATACATATACAGGCGGATCGGCTCCAGCGGCACGTAGCAATCCTATTTTACCTGTAGCTCGTGTTTCCGGAAGGGGTAATTTCAGGCGACTTCGGCATGTCCTTGCTCTTAAGCTCCTTTTCGAGATTTGTTATGTTCTGGGCAATCCCGTCTATGAGCTCCTTAGCCGTATTCTTTCCTATCACGAATTCACCTACCGGCTGGCGCTTCATCATGTCAAGGAATACTATCTCTATGTAGCCGTCCTTCTCTATTTCGCCGCTCTGCGGATTCTTGAACGTCTTGACCCTCATGACTATCGCAGTGCCGTCGGCAAAAATGGGTTTCAGGCTTGAGTTGGCTATGTTCATGTTTAATTGCTCGTTTGTGGCGTTTGTCATATCCTCACCAATTAATATTCTTGCGCAATGCTTGTTATCGCTTGTTGCATATTCCGTTGTAGTTTGCGAAAGGCCTTTTGGGACTGCGCTGCGCCTATAATTCATTAATCTTCTTGACTTTGTCCAGGAATTCCATCCCTTCTCCGCTTTTCATTCTTGTGCCGTCCTCCTTGAAAAGCTTTAGCCCTGCAGTTTGAGCCGCCTCTTCCGGGGACTTGCCCCTTAATATGTTTGCCAGGGCTTTTTGCTCCAATGATGAGAAGGAAACGCCCCCGAGCCTGTAATCCTCAAAGGCCTTGTATGCTATGGGCGCTATTTTCTTCGTTATGTCCCCCATGACTTCCGCATACTGCCTTATCTCGTACTGCGCATGCGGGTCAAGCCTCAAGGAGAGGAAATGGAAAAGGTTGTGCAGGTCTATCTTCCAATACCATTCTGTATATGTGTTCAATGGCAGCAATATCCTTGCAGTCTCCCTGGCTATGCCCTTCCCCAATGCGTTTTGGTATTCAGAGTAGGAGTCCTTGCTTATCCTGTCAACCGAATTCCTAAAGGCATTGGATACATCCTCTGGAAGAACCCCCTCCCTTCCCTGCTTGTTGCTCTTTGATTGCGGCTGTATCCTTTCCAATTCGGGAATGTCAAACCTGTCCGGCACCTCCGAATACCTTGCGGAATACTCGTTCACATTTGCCGTCCTGTGCCTTATCCACTGCCTTGCAACATATATCGGCATGCTCGCCACGAACTTTACCTCAACCATCTCGAATGGCGTCGTATGCCTGTGCCTCATGAGGTACCTTATAAGCCCTGTATCATCGTTGACCGTCTTTGTGCCCTTGCCGTACGAGACTCTTGCCGCCTGCACTATTGCATCGTCGCCGCCCATGTAATCGACAAGCGCGACAAATCCGTTTTCAAGGACCTTGAACTTTTTCCCCACTATCGCATCGACTTCCGGATTAGAGTGCCTGTTCATTTTGTCATTTTCTACGCTCCTGTTTTCCGTCAAATAGTTCACCCCAAATGCCTTGTTAATCATTAAGGGAGGTAATATTTATTATTATTCCTAGATGCATGCGATGTCCTTGAACGAATGAAGCTGCATGCCTACCTCGTCGCTGGAGTTGAATACCTCTATCCTTACGTGGCCCTCCTCAGCCTTTGCAAGAAGCTGCTGCACCGCACTGTCGCCGAGCATGTTGTCGTTCACGAATACGGTGTTGGCCTCCATGTTGTCAAGCGCTATGCTTACGTTGTCGAGCCCGTATTTCGACTTGCCTGTGCTCAGGTTTACGAGGAACTCCTCTATTAGCTTGAATTCATCGCGTATGCGCTCCCGCTCCAGGATTCGCGCGAACCTGTCGCTCTTGATCAGCTCGTAAACCCCGGAGCGCTCGGAGTTGCTTATGCTCTCGAAAAACAGGCGCTTGCCTATCTTCTTGAGCATCCCGTTTGATTCCCCGTATGCCTTCACGTCATCCTTTGTGAACCCCGGCCCGGCTATCACCACGGTATCAACGACCATCCCCCTTGCCATTTCTATTATGTCCTCGTAATACTTCCTCTGCTGATCGTTGAAGTCCTTTGGGCTCATCCTCTTGCTCAGCCTGCTGTATATCTCGTTCCTGAATTCAAGGCCATAGCCGAGCAGATAAGCTGGCAGCGCCTTCTCGTCGTCAAGCACTATTATCCCCAGCCTGGGCCTCTTCGAGTCGGAAACAGCATTGCGCACCACGTCCATTATGTAGTTGTGCCACTCGCCCTTCAGTATCTCGAATACGTCCCCCGGGGCTATGTTGAGGGTGTGGTAGCTGTTTATCTTCACGTACTCAAGCGGCTTCCCCTCCAGTATCTTGCCCAGTATCCTGAGCCTTCCTGCGTCCTTGTCCAGCTCCGTCTTCTCCACGCGGAGTGTTATCACCACCTTCTTCAGCTCGCCCTTGTCGCTTTCGCTGGACCTGAACTTCCTCTCGCTTTCCGACTTCACGATGTCGTTTGCGAATATTATGCGCTGCGCCGTCCACAGGTCCTCGAGCGTGTCCACCCTGAGCTTGAGCGAGCCAACATTCTCGTAGAATTTAACTATCCTCATACAATGCACTGAAGGTACAACATAAGTATGAAGATGAAAGATTTAGTAATTGGTATGGTGGTGCATAACCAGCCCTACGCAATTGCTGAAATGTAAAAAGGATAAGAAAAGGGCTGTCAGGCTGAATTCCAATGCCCTTTCGATGACTGTTTGCTTGCCGACTTCATGCCTGCAAAGTGCAGCTCGTTTCTCTCCTCGCTTCTCCTGTTTGCCTTCCTGAGAGACTTTTCTATGCTCTGCTCTACAAGCACCTCGATCTCGGCATTTTCTATCTGCCTGAGCATGTTCCTCCTTACCGTCTGTGCCTTGTGCTCTCTGTTGCTATTTTCGATATCTGATGCCTTTATTTTTCTTTCTTGTTCCATGATATCATCGTAGATAAACCTGTCTAACTAGATATATATACCTTTTCAACGCTTCATGAAACGGTATTTAATTGCCATTGCAGCTCAGGCGCTAGGATGAACCGTTTCCATCAGTCGCGACTAAAAACCCAGCAATTCCTTGACAAAGATAAGCTTTATCCTTCCCGGCCTTTCCCTGTTGAATATGAGGATCTTCGCCACGGTGCTTCCCTGCATCCCATATGCCTTCCTTACCCTGTCGTTCTCCATGGGTAGCGAACGCTCGTATATTCTCTTGAATGCATCGTCAAGGTTTTTCACTATCTTCTGCGTTCCAACAACCCATATGACGTTCTTGGCGCCGAACACATACGGCGCAAGCTGGCTGCCCGAAGCCGAGGCTATGACCACCTCCCCTTTCTCTGTGACGGCATGCACGCTTCCAACTACGTACTCCGGACTGAGGCTCCTCCTCCTGGCCTCCGCCCTTTCGCTTGCGTCATTTATCCCCCTTGCCTTTTTCCCTATATCCTCATAGTCGCCGCTTTCTGAAATCGCCTTTGTCGCGCCTATCTCCCTAAGGGTGATGGACGTGGCGTGAAATACCTCCGACCCCTTCGGTATCAGTCCAATAAGCCTGTTCCTCGCCTCTTCGCCGTTCTCCACAGCTGTCGCATCAATCCCGTTGCCGTTTAGCGCCTTGATCGTCCTTTCCAGTTGCTCCTCCCCTGCCAGTTCAACCCATTCCATTGCCTCACCTCTCGTTGCTGATTATATTACTGCAGCAAAATACTTAAATATATAGGATGTCCTATATTTATTGCATGCATGGTGAAGCCCTTGGTTCTGCTACAGTTTTAGCCCTTTATACAGCGGAAACGCATCGCAAAGCTCCCTGACCTTAACCCTTGTCTGCCTTATTCCCTTGTCGGATTTTACCTTTTTGTGGAACGCTTCCATGTACTTGCGCCTTGCCTCCTTGTCTTCAGGGAGCGAATAGTCCTTCACTTTCTTTATTGTATCTGCGATAAGCCCGGCTATCGCCATCATCTGCTCCTCCTTCATGCCCCTTGAGGTGATCGCCGGAGTTCCTAGCCTTATGCCGCTCGGATAGAACGGGCTCGATTGCTCGTTAGGTATCGTGTTCTTGTTTACAACTATACCTGCCGCATTCAGCGCCTCCTGGCCGAATATACCCTTGCCCTTCCCAAAGGGTGTCAAATCTATGAGCATCATGTGGTTGTCCGTGCCGCCTGTCACAAGGCTCAATCCGCTGCCCATAAGCCCGTCCGCAAGCGCCCTTGAATTTTTAACTATCTGCGATGCGTATTCCTTGAATTCAGGCCTTGACGCCTCCAGCAACGCGACCGCAAGAGCTGCAGTCACGTTGTCATGCGGCCCTCCCTGCAATCCCGGGAATACCGTCCTGTCTATCTTGTTTGCCAGTTCGGGATCCTTACTTAGGCCTTTCCCTGTAATCATTATCATTGCGCCCCTCGGGCCCCGCAGCGTCTTGTGCGTTGTCGAGGTTATCACATGTGCATATTCCACCGGGCTGCCATGGACTTTTCCCGCAACCAAGCCCGCTATGTGCGATATGTCAGCGGCAAGATAGGCCCCTGAACTATCCGCAATCTCGCCGAACTCCTTGAACGGAAGCTCCCTTGCGTATGCGGTAGCGCCTATCCATATGAGCTTCGGCCTGCTCTCCATCGCAAGCTTCCTTGCCTCGTCAATGTCTATGTATCCGTCGGCCTTTACGTGATAGGGTACGCTTTTGAAGAATTCCCCAGTGACGCTTGTCTTCCATCCATGGGTGAGATGCCCCCCATCGGTCAGATTCAGCCCCATGATTGTGTCCCCCGGCTTGCACAGCGCCGCGTATACTGCAAAATTGGCCGGGGATCCCGAATAAGGCTGCACGTTCACGTGTGGAACACCGAAAAGCGCCTTTGCCCTCTCTATCGCAATGCTTTCTATATTGTCGATGAACTCGTTGCCGCCATAGTACCTCCTTTTCGGATAGCCTTCAGAGTACTTGTTGTTCAGGACTGTGCCAAGCGCGCTTATCACGTTTATGCTTGCGAAGTTCTCGGATGGTATCATCTCGAGTGAATCCCGCTGCCTCTTGAGCTCATCCTTTATCGACTTGTAAACTTCGGGATCGTCCCTCTTCAGATTTCTTAGTGTTCCCATTGGCTTTGCCCCCAACTACAGCTTAGAAATTAAGATTTAAATACTATTAGATAAAAGAAATATCATGTTCCTTTTGGGCATAGTTGGATTCCTAAGCTCGCTTATATTCAATTCGTACGGCGCGATAAACGCATTCATAAAGGTATACGGCTACGTCGCAATATTCGTGCTCATGGCGCTTGAGAGCTCTACCATACCAGTTCCTAGCGAGGTCGTGCTTCCGCTTGCGGGGGCATTCGCAGCAAACGGCACCCTTAATTTCTACATGGCGCTTCTTGCCAGCGTATTGGGCAGCATTGTGGGAACAATGGTGGACTACGCGATCGGATACGTAATAGGCAAGGACATAGTGTACAAGCACCTGAAGCTGTTCCACGTGAAAAAGGAAACGCTTGATAGCTTTGATTCGTGGTTCGAGAAGAACGGCGTTGCTGCGGTATTCCTGACAAGGCTTGTCCCTGTAGTCAGGACCGTAATAAACTTCCCTGCAGGTTTCGCGAGGATGAACCTCAAGGAGTTCCTCGCATACACTGTCGCAGGGATAGTTGTCTGGGACGTGGTATTGATGGCGTTCGGCTATTACGTGCTGTCCGTGCACAACGCGACAATAATACTGGCAGGAATCGGCGTATTCGCTATACTGCTTTACATAATATACAGGTACACTATGGGCAAGATGAAAAAGCATACAGGGGATAAGGTCAGTCCTTCCTGAGCATCGGACCATTGATCTCTTTCCGCTTCATTTTTTCTAGCAAGCCCACAAGGTCGTCCTTTGTTATCCCCAGTTTCGGCACAGAGCTTGAGGCGCTTCCAACGCTTCCCGCATTTATGAAATACTCCACTATGTCCAGGGATATCCTCTTCCTGTCGTCCTCTTCGGGCCCGAATGTCTGCAATGTGAATGCCACGATGTTCATCTTGGACTCGTGGTTTATGTGCGTGTTCCTTGCAAGAGCCATGAGCCCGGTAGACAGCGCATCTGTGCCTTCCCTGCCGGTGCGCGGCATGCCGAACTTGTCGAATGCAAGCGCTGCGGTTTCCGCATCCTTGGTCCTTCCGTTGCCTATAAGGTGCGCAGCCCCGTTGACTACGCGTACCTTCACCTTGCTTCCATCGGCGTAGCCCGCTACTATGTACGCCTCCTTGACGTATCCTGACTTCACCAAATTCTCAACGCTGTCAAGTGCCACGTCCTCTATATCCCTGCCAGAGGTTTTTGATATCTTCCTAAGCTCCTCTGCCTCTTTGAGCTTGCGTGCGCTGAACAGCATACCGATCGCGACTTTCTGCATGTTTCTCGTTTTGTCATCGTCGAGTTCCAGTTCGGTGCGTATATTGCCTATCAGGGAGTTTATCCTCTCGGCACTCAACCTTGTGCAAACCTTTTTCAGGGTTTCCAGTTTTTTCTTGTAGCTTTCGCTCTCCTGCGATTCCTTCACCTTGCCGTAGCCGTAGCTGACTATCGTGTCAAACGCCTCCCTTGCGCTCAGCAGCTTGTCCTTTTTCCTGCTATTTTCCTTATCCATCTTTTATCACTAGGTGGCACTGTTGCATTAAAATATATTTTATGCATCCAAGGAGATATTTATAGTTTCGTTTGCAGGCGTTGCAAAAAATGCGCCGTTTTATTCCTATAAAGGGTTCGCGGGTTGCCTTTCTCCGGGCAAGGCACGAAAAGTATAGGTATTTATAAAAATGCTGTGCCAATAGCTATAAGTGATGATTGAGGTAATCGCTGAGCTATTAGCTATGAAGACAAGTAGGCGGGCTGATATCTTCCTGCAAGTATTGCGCGGGGTGTGACATGAGCGTATTGAGTGAGCTGCACAAGACAAACATAAGGGTATCCGACATCGCCTCCCAATACTGGTGCGAGCGCCAGATGGAATACAACTACAGGTACGGGCAGAAGATAACCAGCGAGATAAAGGAGGGCAAGACCATACACGAGGAGCTCGAGAATGAGGTCAACGTGCCCATAATACTGCAGCCCAAGAGCTATGCGGATGCCCTTTACAAGAGGGTATACACAAGCCTCGTGGCAATCAGGGCGCTGAAGGACAACAAGAAGACCAGGGAGATACAGCTCTACGGCTCCATAGGCGGCTATACGATAGTCGGGAAGATGGACCAGCTGGAGCTCAAGGACGGGAAGGTCGCCATATCCGAGGACAAGACCAGGGCCAACGGGAACGTACCCTCTGACGCGCAGCAATTGATTCACAGGATACAGCTCATGGTTTACAGGAAGCTGCTCGGGGACCTGACGGAGGGGCATTACGGATACAGCAACTTCGAGGTGGCGTACCACGTAAGGGCATTGAAGCTCACCGACGAGTTCAAGAGGCAGCTGGAGGCAATAAACGTGGACAGGTCACTGCAGGAAATACAGCCCATGTCCGTTGAGTTCTTCAATTCCATAAGGTCCATAGGCGCCATAAGCGACACCCTGTACGTGCGCTACATAAACCAGTTCACCGGCAAGAGCATAAAGTCCCAGTCCTTCGAATACAAGGAGGGGGAGATGGACGGCATAATAAGGTACATACTTAAATACTGGAACGGAGAAAGGGAATCGATGCCTGTTCCTGAGAACGAAAAATGGAAATGCAGGTTCTGCATGTTCTTCGGAAAGGAGTGCAAGGTATGGTGGGATCAGAAGGCGTTGTGATGCTTAGCAAGGACAAACTGCGCGAGGGCTTCTCAAAGGAGCCGGGTAAGTACTATTCCGTTAGGACCTTCAGGAAGGAGGGGTTCGAGAGGAGGCAGTGCGACGTGTGCGGCAAGTACTTCTGGACATCAGACAGCAAGCGCGAATTGTGCGGCGATCCTTCCCACGAGCCGTATTCGCTCATGAGGGAAAAGCCCAAGGACATCACGTATTTTGAATTCTGGAAAAAGTTCTCGAAGTTCTTCTCGGATAGCAACCACGAGGTCATAGAGAAGTACCCCGTAGTGAGCAGGTGGCGCCAGGACCTCTACTTCACGATAGCAAGCATACAGGACTTCCAGCGGATAGAGAAGGGGAAGATGAGCTTCGAATACAACGCAAATCCGTTGCTGGTGCCGCAGATATGCATGAGGTTCAACGACATACCCAACGTGGGGCTGACTGGCAGGCACCTCACCTCTTTCATGATGGCCGGCCAGCATGCGTTTAACTACCCGAAGGAAGGATACTGGAGGGACAGGACGATAGAGCTCAACTACAAGGTGCTCACCAATCTGCTCGGGATAAAGAAGAAAAACCTCACTTACGTAGAGGACGTGTGGGCAATGGGGGACTTCTCCGAATACGGCCCCTGCCTCGAGAGCTTCGCCAACGGCCTGGAAATAGTGAACAGCGTATTCACCCAGTTCGAGTATGTAAACGGAAGGATAGGCGAGCTGAAGGGCAAGGTGGTCGACGTCGGCTGGGGGTTCGAGAGGCTCCTGTGGTTCTATACAGGCCACGATACCCTGTACGACGCGGTATTCCGTAAGGAGCTTGAGTACATACACAAGAGCACGGCCATAAGGCCGAACAGGAAGATATACGCGAAGGTCGCGCCGTACCTCGGCTCCTTGGATGCGACAGAATCGGGAAACACGGCCGATTTGGAGATGAGGGCACTAGAGAGGGCAAAAGTCCCTGTCGATGACTACTACAGCATAATAAAGCCCATGCAGGCTTCATATGCGATAGCGGACCACACAAGATCGCTGCTTTTCGCGATAAGCGACGGGGCCCTTCCCAGCAACGTAGGCGGCGGCTACAACCTGAGGGTCATACTCAGGAGGGTGCTCGACTTCATGGAGCAGTACAGGATGGAGCTTGACCTGATCAAGCTCATGGAGCTGCATGCAAAGGACCTGAAGCCCCTTTACAACGACATAGACGAGAGCATAAGCGAGATAAACGAGATAATATCCATAGAACGGAAGAGGTATTCCAACACGAAAGAGCAGGCATTGAGGATAGTTACGCAGATACTTTCCAACAACGAGCAGCTCACCGCAGAAAGGGCAAGAATGCTCTATGAAAGCAACGGGATAACCCCTGACTTCATAAGTTCGGTAGCTGAATCAAAGGGCATAAAGATGGACATACCCGAGGAGAGCTACAATTCCATAATAAAGAGCGATTTCGCATCGAAGCGCAAGGAGCACAAGCACGATTACGGCATTGACATGGGCGCGCTGCAGAAAACGGAAAAACTGTACTACAGGGGCATTGTGCTTGAATCGAAATCAAAGGTGCTTGCGTCGCACGGCGCATACGTGGTGCTTGACAAGACGCCTTTCTATCCTGAGGGCGGCGGCCAGGAGGCCGATACCGGCACCATAAACGGGGTAAAGGTCAAGGACGTGCAGAACGCAAACGGGATTATAGTGCACACGCTGGAGAAGCATGCCGATCTTAAAAACGGCGCGACCGCAAGCTGCGCTGTAGACAGGGAAAGAAGGGTAAGGCTCATGGCGCACCATACCGCAACGCATCTTATAAGCGCGGCATCGCGAAAAATTCTTGGCAAGCATGCATGGCAGGAAGGTGCCCACAAAGGCGCGGCCAAGGCCCACATAGACGTGTCGCACTACGAAAGGCTAACGCCAGAGCAGATACAAAAGATAGAGGATACCGCAAACTCCTACATTACCCACGGCATAAAAGTTGCCGTCCAGGAGATGGGCAGGAACGAGGCGGAATCCAGGTTCGGGTTTTCCATATATCAGGGCCACGGGGTCCCTGGAAGCAGGTTAAGGATAGTGCAGGTCAAGGACCTTGACGGCAACATCATAGATGCAGAAGCATGCGGGGGCCTCCATCTTTCGGGCATGGAGTCCGTTGTCGGGCTGATAAAGATAACAAACTCGTCGAGGATACACGACGGCATCAACAGGATAGAATTCGTAGCAGGGCCTGCAGCGCAGGAGCACATGGACAGGCTTGGCTCAACAATAGAAAGCATAGCATCCAATGCGGGGATAGACAAGGACAAGCTTGATACAGGGCTTTCGGCTAAGCTGGAGGAGCTAAAGCTTTACAGGGATCGCTACCAGAAGGCTGAGGAGGAATTAAGCTTCTACATAGCAAAGGATCTTGCCAATGCGCAGGGCAAGCTTGTTGTAAAGCAGGCGGATTACAGCAGATCAATGCTCAGGAAGATAGCCACGCTATTCGCGGAAAGCAACAAGGAAAGGGTGCTGATACTCTACAACGGCGAGGGCCACGCAATAGCTATGGCAGGCACAGAATCCAGGGAATCCGCCATAGACTCAATAAAGGCGTATGCAAAGTCATCCGACATGGATTTCAGGGGCGGGGGATCCAGGAGGATGGCCGAGGGCAAGATGGTGGAGCTGTAGGGCGATTGGTTGTACCTGAATCTGATCTACCTTTACATAATATACCCTATAATTTACATATTCCCAGCGTACGCAGCGAACGGCGCGCCGATACTATTCGGAGGGGGCAAGAGGCCGCTCGACATGGGCAGGAAGCTAAACGGCAAGAGAGTATTCGGTGACAACAAGACCGTAAGGGGGACAATATCAAGCATTGCTGTCGGGGTTATTGTAGGGCTTATAGAATACCCGTTCCTGCACTACATGCTTGCGGTCGCGATTCTGCTAGCAATCGGCGCAAACTTCGGCGATCTTACCGGCAGCTTCATAAAGAGGAGGATCGGCATAAAGAGCGGGAGCAGCTTCCCGATAATGGACCAGTACGGTTTCTTCATATTTGCTATGCTGTTCGCGCTTCCATTGGGGCATCTTCCAAATGTTTACGGGATACTCTTCCTTGTGGTGCTCACAGGAACGGCGCACGTTCTTACGAACAGGGGCGCAAACAGGCTGAGACTCAAGTCTGTCCCCTGGTAACACATGAAGGGAAAATCTGCCCTGCATCTTTATTATGGCTTTACGGCGGCGTATAGTTGAGGTCGTAGGAACCGCCCTGCGCCGCGCTGTTGTATGCGTAGCCGTTGTTCCCATTGCCGCTGTAGTCGTATATGTCTCCGTTTAGGGGCCACCACCCAACGAGGTTCTTCAGGTTTATCGGAGCGCCGCCGAGCCCCTCATCGTACAGGCTCACCACAGCATTCTGCGACAGGGAGGTATTGTAGAGCTGAACGTTGCTTATGATCCCGTTCCAGGGCGTGCTTATCAAAACAGCGCTGTGCGCAGGTATGTAAACATTCGCCGAAAGCGGAACCGAGGAATATGTCCTTATGACGTTGCCATTGGTGATGGAATACGCCACAGCAGTAGTGCCGTTGTATTCTATTGCCACGAATATCCACGTATCAAGCGCAATCGGATTGGAGTACATGCAGTTGACCGCCGACTTCACTGCCTCGAACAGTCCCCTGTTGCAGTAGGGGGTTTCGTTGGTGTTTATGAATACCGCGTTCCACGGCGGGCCCCTATAGCCGGTAAAGTTCCCGTAGGCCAGCGCCGTCTGGGTATTGCCCTGCGGAGCGGAGAATATCCAGCCGGTCAGGGTGACGGAGTTGCCGCTGCCGCTGAATATGAACGGCATGAACCTCGCGTGCGCTACAGATATGTTGGAATTCCCGAACTCCTGGAACTGCCCGAAATACCCGAAATGCGTCACGAACCTCGGGAGCTCTCCTCCGCATACCCCGACAAGGTTTATGTTGGATACCGAGCCTGGCCCTCCTCCCCTGTACACCTGGCATTCCCCAGGGGGCGCCCTCGGCTGTATGGACCTGCCCCCGAATATGCCTGAGAAGTACAACGCCGCAAGCACTATCATTATTATGATGAACATCCAGCCGTACGATGTGACGAACTCAATTGCCGACTGGGCTTTCCTGCCGTTGTAACGCATCGAAACACTCGCTAAGACTATTATCCACACAAAGCTTAAAAGAGTTCCCAGCTCAATAGTCAAAGGATTAAATGAAGCTGTTTCCTCTTGACACCAGTGTCAGCCAGATAAGGGGCATAATAGAGATAATGAAGGACAGCAACGGCTCCATAGACGTGTCGAAGCTCGCCGAAGAGACTAACGACGAGATTGATGATCTATTTCCGCTCATAGACACCTGCGTGCTTCTGAAGCTGTGCACCGTAAAGAGCGGCGCCGTGAAGCTCACTAAGACAGGCATGAACCTCGCAACGCACAACACTAGGGAGGTGTTCGCAAGGGCCTTGCACAACGTTGAGCCCTTCAAGAGCGCCATAAGCGCCATCAAAAAGGGCAAAAGGATGACCACTCCGGAGGTTTCCAAGGCGCTTTACAAGAAGGGCATACTTTACAACAGCGACGAGATAACGAATACCGAATTGCTGAAGAACCTGCTACTCAAGTGGGGCATAAGCAACAAGCTGTTCTCATACGACTACGAGCTCGACGTATGGTCCATGGGATGACTCAGCCGGTAAGTATCCTGTACACATGGTCCACCATGCCCTGGAATTTCCTGCTCCTCCTGTTCCTCGGGTAATCCATGTCAACCTCCATCACCTCCTTCACGCTGGTCGGCTTCCCTGAAAGGATCACGATCTTGTTGGAGAGCTCCACCGCCTCCTCCACGTTATGCGTGACCATTATCACTGAATTCACCGGTATGGCTGTGTTCCTCACCATGCTGAGTATGTCGGATCTCAGCGTATTTGCGGTAAGCTCGTCGAGCGAGCTGAAGGGCTCGTCCATGAGTAGAACTAGCGGCTCCGATGCTATCGCCCTTGCGATGCCGACGCGCTGCCTCATCCCTCCGCTAAGTACATTGGGGTACGAATCCTCGAATCCCTCAAGCCCGAACCTGGCCAGGAGGTCCTTTGCGGTCCTGTCCTTCTCTTCGTCGCTTATCTCAAAGTAGGACAATCCTATCTTCACGTTCTCTATGTTGGTCAGCCACGGAAGGAGCCCGAAATCCTGGAATACGAACGATATCTCCTTCCTTGGCGCGGTGATCTCCCTGTTCATGAACAGCACCCTCCCGCTTGTCGGGCTCACGAGGCCGATCATCATCCTGAGGAGCGTGCTCTTGCCGCAGCCGGACGGACCTATTATGGATATGAATTCGTTCTTCTTTGTGGAAAAGGAAACGCCCTTTATCACGTCTATCCCCCCGACGGCATATGCGACGTCCTGAACTTTTATCATGTCCATTCTATCACTTGTAAGGCGCAAGCACCCTGTTGTACAGCCTCTTCCAGAAGAACCTGTTGACAACTATTATAACAATTGTCAGGTTTATTAAACCCAATACCATTAGGGCTATGTTCCCGCTGGCCAGGGATACGTCAAGAAGCCTTCCAAGGCCTATGCTTACGGACGTTATCACATTGCCGTTCCCAAGAACGTTCGTGGTGAACCTCTCCGCGACTATGCTGGCGTTCCATTCCGCTGCTATTCCTGTTATCGCGCCGGTAATCATCGCGGGAAGCAGCGCCTTGACGTAGATGTCCTTCCATGCGAGCCTGCCCTTCACGTCGAATATCCTCCTCACCTCGTTAACTGCGGGGGATATGGTGCTCCTGCTGGAGACTATGCTGAACACCATGTACCATATCCCGCTCAGGAAGAAGACTATGAACGCAACAAGCTCGTTATGGAAAGGCGCATTCCTCAAGGATATTGCAATGAAAGGGAGGAGTATCGTTGCGGGTATCGATGCGAGTATCTGGAATGCCAGCAGGTACATTTCGCTCCTCCTGGAAATGAACACGAGGTAAACGCCGAGCGGAAGCGCAACCGCGAATATCACCGCAAACGCGAACCATATCCTGAGCATCGACGCGCCAAGGGAAAGAAGCACCTCGTATTCGTAACCTGCAAGGGATGCCAGGGAGCCGCGATAGACGTAAAGCAGGTATATGACGATCAGTGCCGCTGCTATGTACAGCAGGTGCCTGTAGTCCCTTGAATGCTCCGCAATCTTCTGCGCTGGAGACCTCCTTGATGCTCTCTTCGGAAGCACGACAGGCAGCGCGAACATGTTCCTTATGCTGACTATGTTCCTGTGCAGCGCGCCCATGCCCACCTTGCCGAGAGGCCCTATCCTCCCTATCGCCTTGGCTATGTCCAGCCTGTTCGCCTCCTCCTTGTTCCGCTTCTCCTGCACTGTATGCCTCGTGAACCTTCTCTTGAGGTAGTTGAAAAGGAGCAGGCGCGTGGCTATGACGAATGCTATGAACACGCCTATGCCTATGAAGTATTCGGTGAAGCTGCCGGAAATGGCGAGGTTCGTGAGCGCAACACCTATCCCGTGCTTTACGGAATAGACTGAGTTCCCCGTAGAAAATATCTCGCTGGTTACAAGGTAGAAAAGGCCTATGGACCACGAAAGCATCGACTGCTCCACCACCCGCGGCATGCTAGCAGGTATCAGTATCTTCGTGAGCCTGTCCGATGGGCTGAGGTTGAATATCCTGCCTACTTCGTTGAACTCCTCCGGGAGCATCTTTATTGATTCGTACACGCCAAAGGTTATGTTCCACACCATGCTGGTTATGATGAGGAAGACAACAGCTGCGTTTATTCCTATGTATCCCGGAAGCGTTGAAACGACAACGAGTATGACGAACGGGAAGAACGCGAGTATCGGAAGCGTCTGGAATATGTCCCATACGGGTATTATCACCTTTTCTGCGGTCCTGTTAGTTGCAGCATATATTCCGACGAACATGCTTATTGCAATGGAAAGGAAGAGGGCAACAAGCATCCTCACCCATGAGAAGGAAGTATCGATTATTATCGACAACACAAAGCCCAATAGCTGCTGCATAGTCAGGAATACGAAACAAAACCTTATAAGTTAATATATTGGCTGGGGATGCGCATCTGCAACCAACATCTACATAATGTAATTTCCCTCATATCTGTCTTCTAGGAGCTTCATGAGCAGCATTATTCCCTGCTTGCTGTTCCTGTACTTCCTGTTGAGCTTTTCCACGACCCTGTCATCATCTAGCATGAGGTACCTTATCATCCCGTATTTGTTCACCGCTTTTGATATCTCGAAGATTTCCCTGCTGCGCTCCTCCTTTTTCATTTTGTGCGCGCTTTTTGTATCCTTCATGACTGTGGGCAGCGCCTCGTCAAAGAGGTACTTCAAGTCCTTCCTTTTCATCACATAAGCCCCTTCAATCATGGAAAAGAATACGAAATAGTCAAAAGTGCTGAGCTCGCTGCCGGTTTTCCTGAAAGTAATGCCCTGGTAAAGGCGCATCCAGCCGAGGACTATCTTACCTATAATGGTGTCCTCTATCCTTTTGTCCGGCACGACAAGCTTCTCAAGGTATTCCTTCATGCGCTCGTTCAACATGCCGTAGGAAAGCCTGTCATAATACCTTTTTATCTGGCTGTACTCCAGGTCTGTCCTTCTGGATCCCTTCGCCTTGAGCTCCTCGATATGAAGCATGCAGTATCTGCCCTCAAGCTTTTTCAGCACTCCCTTGACAAGCGGCTGCTCATGGACCAGCCCCCTGTAGGCCACCTTCCTCCTGTTGTAAAGCCTTGTCTGCCAGGTGAAGAAACCGCCGCTCCTGCCGTCAAGGTGCGCCTGCTCGTATCGCTTTATCGCAAACGCATCGCAGTTAGGGTTGCCTATTATCCTTTTTATGTCGTTCTTTAGCTCTTGGTTTATCCTTTCATCGGTATCGACATAAAGAACCCAGTCATACTTGCACTTGCCCAACCCGTAGGCCCTCATCGGATCAGGATAACCGAGCGATATCGTATGGTATACAACGACCTTGCCCTTGTACTTCCTGGTTTTTGATACCAGCCTTTCCAGGTTTTTCCCATTTGTGGAGTTGTCCATCAGCACGATCTGGTCCGATAAATCCAGCAAGTCCTTCACAAGCCCGACTGCCTTGGCTATGTCATCCCTGCAAAATATCAGCACGGAAAGCTTCTGCATTTATTTTACCTCTTACCGCTTAACTCTGCAAATATGGTGCCGCCATACATTTCCTTATTCTCGGCGTTCGCGTTTTTCATGCGCTCGGGCTTGGTGTGCCTTACATTGAACCCGGATTCCCTAAGCCTCTTTTCTAATTTTGGATAGTTATAATGGTACTCTATGAGTATGCTCTTGAATTTGCGGAGCGTCTCCCTTTTTGATTTAAGTACTATGTCGTATTCGCAGCCCTCGCAGTCTATCTTGAGGGCGGCGCCGTTCAACCTATACCTTTTTACGATGTCATCCAATGAAAGTATCGGTATGCTCTTGCCGGAACCTGAGGACCGCAGTTCGCTCCCTGCCAGGTTCCTGTAGTCGGAGCTTATCTTTATCGCTCCTCTTTTACCTCCGCAACCGGCATTTACCATGGTTATCTTCTTCCCTAGGGCATTCGCGTTTATGTTCTTTTTCGCAAGCTCGTAGGAATAGGGGTAAGGCTCGAATCCGTATACGTGCTTCGCCCCTTCCAATGCGAAATATATGGCGGTGTCGCCAATGTACGCTCCTATGTCCACTACGATCCTGCCATTTACGTCAAGCTCCCCATGCGGCTCGTCAAAGAACTCACCTATTGTCATGAGTATCGCATGGATCCTTTCGTCTTTTGTGCTGTAAGCAAATTTCAATTTCCTGCCTTTGTAGTCCGAAACTACATTGCCTCCTGCGGCGCTTATGCTGTAGGATCGCCCGTTCCGCAGTTTGACATTCATGCCGCTCCTTGCACCTGCAAGCAGCATCAAGACCTCATGCCAATTCGCCACAGTCTTGTGCAGGAAATCAAGCGAACCAGAATTGTCATGCGTAAGCTTGGAAAGCGCTTTTACGAGTATGCTCATTTTAATGACCTTTCAGAACGTGCAACCCCGAAGTAGTCAAGTATTATCGGATTAACGTCCGAGAGTTTCAGTTTCCCTATGTATGGCTTGGATACGTCCGTTTTGCCCTTGTACGCCTTCAATCCGAATACTCCCATCCGCGTATGCTCCCCCCTCCTGTTTATCTCAGGCTTTGTGAATATGTGGTTTTTCGAGTATCCCGAAAAATCAGCAGTATATCCTTCCTTCAATTCGAATACCAGGTCCGGGGGTATGAGCTTCCCACTATCAGAGAAGAACTTTGACCCATCGTACACGTTTTTAACCAGCGGCTTTTTTTCTGCGCTTTTTATCTTTTTTAGCTTTGCGGTTATCTCCCTCTTGAGCCTTTCCTTTTCGCCTTTCTTGATGGACGGCATGGAAAACCTTTGGTCGTTCACCCATATCATTCCCATGGGTCCAAAAGCTACTGAGCAGAATGCCTTCGTCCTTGGCATGTCAAAATCCGACTCGCTTATCCTTACGTACCTCCCTTCTGATTCGTAGTCGAATGATTCTTCGACAAAGCTTTCTGCAATCTTTTGGACGGACCTGGGCAGTTTCGAGTACACCTGTCTCCTGAATCTGCTTTCGACAAGCCTGTTGACTATGCTGCTTTTTAAGTCGGACACCGCACCCTTTTTCCTTTGCGGCCTCTTCCTGTAGGCTTCATCCTTTAGAGCAACGTAGCCGTTCTGGGCCATCCACGAATTGGACAAAAATTTGTGCCTTATCTGCTGTGCCCCGTGGTCGGAAACAATCATAAGCTCGGCATTTTCTCCAAGTTTCACTATCCTCTTGTGCAGATACATTATGAAATCGGATATCTCCTCGTATAACGGCGCTACATAATCCTCCCAGTCCTTCAGGCTTAGCGAATAATGCTGTATCCTGTCGGTTTCTGTGAAGCATATGAACGACATGTCGTAATTGTTCCTGTCTATGAGGTATATGGATGCTTCTGCCCTTTTTTTGGTGCTTTCGGCGTATATTTTCGTTGCATCGGATAACGACAACTTGCCCGTGTTAAGCGCGTTCCCGATGTCCGGCTCCCCTTCGAATCCGAATCGTTTGCATGCCTCTTCAACCTTCCGCGAGGTGAACCTGGGCTGCAGCGGCCATCCCGTTACCATGTCCACGTTGCTGTATCTGCTCTTTTCAAGCGCAACGGCCGGAGTCATAACAAGGGATTTGAAGCCTTTGGCTGCAAGAACGTCCCAAAATGGCGGATTCTCGGATTGGTCGTAATACAGGAGGCGCTTCCCGTAATCTTCGTCTATTCCGGAGAAGTCGATTATTCCGTGGTCTTTAGGCTCCAGGCCGGTATATACGGTGGGCCATGCGGCGCTTGTGACTGGAGGAACGGTAGATTCTATGTTAACAAGGCTTTTGCCCCCAATAAACAAGTTGAATCCGTTCATGCTGTGATTTTTGCACAATCTTTCTATTATCCAGAGCGGTGCAGAATCTATACCTATCAGGTAAAACCTCTTCCTTGTTTCTTTCATTTAAGCTCATCTATGGTTAATGGCTAAGAGCATGCAACTGCTCAATCTTTAAGCGACCTTGTGAGTATGCTTGCCTCGCTTGAATAGTTTGGCGCATCCCACGGGAACGTCTCCCCGTCTAGGCGGCGTTTCCACCTATCGACATCTGCATTGACCATTATCTTTACGAGCTCCTTGAACGATGTCTTGGGCTTCCAGCCTAGCTTTTTCTGCGCCTTTGAGTTGTCTCCCCTGAGGAAGTTCACATCTACGGGCCTCGTGAACCTTTTATCAGTCTTTACGTATTCCTGCCAGTTCATTCCCATGACTTCAAAGGCCTCCTTTACGAACGCCTGGACCGAATGGGATTCCCCAGTGGCAAGTATGTAGTCATCAGGCTCCTTCTGCTGCAGCATGCGCCACATTCCTTCAACATATTCAGGTGCGTATCCCCAGTCCCTGCTCGGCTCAAGGCTTCCTAGCACTAGCTCTTTCTCAAGCCCCAGGTGTATCTTAGCCACGCTGTTGGTGATTTTCCTCGTAACGAACTCCAGGCCTCTAAGTGGGCTCTCATGGTTGAACAGTATGCCGTTGCACGCGAACAGCTTGTAACCCTTCCTGTATATCCTGCCTATCCAATAGGCGTAGAGTTTTGCAGCGCCGTAAGGGCTTGCCGGGGAAAAGACGCTTTCCTCGTTTAACGGTTTTTTAATCGTGTGCTCGTTAAGCGATCCCTGCGTTCCGAACATCTCGCTCGTGGATGCCTGGTAAAACCTTATGGTGGAGTCCTTGTGCCTTATGGCCTCGAGGAATGCGGTGACTCCCAGGCCGTCTACCATCCCTGTAGCGATGGGCTGCTCAAACGCTGCACCAACAAAGCTCTGCGCGGCAAGATTGTAGACTTCATCTGGATCTGCGATGTCCAAAGCCTCGTTGATGGATGTTATGTCGACAAGCTCAAAAGGTATCAGTTTTACCTTGTTGAATATCCCGAGATAATTGAGCCTCCAAAAGTTCGGCGTGGATACCCTCCTGTACGCTCCGTAGATGTCATAACCCTTGTCGATGAGCAGCTTGGCAAGATATGCGCCGTCTTGTCCGGTTATCCCAGTTATCAAAGCCTTCTTGGCCACAAAAACACCATTATTTACAATTCACATTATCTGCTTTTTAAATGTATCCTGTATTTCATCATATATCTGGTTTGATATCTCTATCATATAAAGCTCATCGTCCCCTATGTTCTTGACTGCATGTGCGACGTTTACCGGCGTCCTTATCAATGACGGCTTTTCCCCTGAAACTATAATCTCCTTTCTCTCGCCCGTTTCGTTGTCCTCGTAAACAAATTTTGCCCTGCCGCGTATGATACACAGCCATTCCGCTTTCGTCTTATGGTAATGGTTGCCCCTTACCACTCCCGGTTTTGACGATATCAAAAGGATCTCCTTTATTTCAGGATCAATCCTACTTTTTTTCAATATTTCAACAACTATGCCCCTGTCATCGCCCCTTAAATCAAGCTTCGTTATTTCCAGGTCCATTCAATCATTTCAGAGACTCTTTTATTGCATCTACTATGTAGGCTATCTGCTCCTCGGTAAGACTAGGCCCGCTAGGCAGATTTATGCCCCTTGCGCCAAGATCCGCTGCAACTGGGAGATTTTCTCTTTTCCTGTATACTGGCAGCTTATGTATGGGGTAAAATGCCGGCCTTGACTCTATGTTTCTGGCTTCAAGATCATCTATCAGCTTATCCCGTTTCCTCTTTTCCACAAGTATGGTGTAATACCAATATACGTTCTTCGCCCATGCCATTTCCGGATGGGTTACAACACCGGGCGCGTCTTTTAAAAACTTATTATACGTGGATGCGACCCAACGCCTCTTTTCTACCATGTCGTCCAGGCGCTTGACCTGCGCTGCGCCTATGGCGGCCTGCAGATTGGTCATGCGGTAATTGTACCCGACAATCTCAAACCAGTATTTCTTCTTGGTTGGGTTGTTTGGATTGATCCCCATGTCTTTCAGCATCCGCATCCTTGCAGCAAGTTCTTCATCGTTTGTAAGGCACATGCCCCCTTCTCCCGTAGTTATTATCTTATTGCCGTAGAACGAGAAACAGTTTATAGTGCCAAAGGTGCCCACTTTTCTACTCTTGTATTCCGCGCCATGGGCTTCTGCGCAATCTTCTATAACCGGCAAGCCGTGCCTGTTTGCTATCTCCATTATTGGGTCCATATCGCAAGGATGTCCATAAATGTGCACCAGAACTATCGCCTTTGTCTTGCTTGTTATCTTATCCTCAATCTTTTGGGGATCAATGCACCAATAATCGGCATGCGAATCCATGAAAACGGGTTTTGCACCGGTATATGTGACAGTAAATGCATTGGAAATGTGGGTGAACGTGGGTACCAAGACTTCGTCGCCCTTCTTTATCCCGAGTGCAACCAGCGCCAGGTGTATTGCAGTCGTGCCGTTTGTTGTCGCAATTCCGTGCTTTGTGCCTATATAGCTTGAAAATCCTTTCTCAAACTCTTCCAGGTAAGCGCCTTTCGAACTTATCCAGCTGGTTTTAACCGCATTGGTAATATTCTGAAGCTCCTCGTCTCCGAGCCTTACATCCACCATCCTTATCTTGTCCATGGATTTGCCTCTATCGCTACGAATATTATTCATTCATACTTTAATAAGCTTTTATAGGCATCAAAAGTCCCTTTTGCTACCCTATCCCAAGAAAAGCTTCTTGCATAAGCCGTGGCCCTCTTCCTTAGCTTTGCATCATAGCCCATTTCCGAAAGTTTCTTTATCAATTTGACAGCCTCTTTGGGGTTTTTCGCCGCAAAGCAGTACTTTGTCACTTCAATGTCCATGTGGTTGTCCCTGTGTACTATTACGGGCAATCCCCTGGCTTGGGCATCTAGTATTGGGAGGCTTGAGCCTTCCTCCAATGACGGATAAAAAAATATGTCAAAGCTGTCATATATCCTCATGAGCCCATTTTCAGGGGCAAATCCCTTAAAATCAACTTTATCCAGACTGTTCTCATTTTTGAAATTTATAAGATTCTGCCTTTCGGCACCGTCGCCCCACACTGCGAATCTGTACCTGTCGTCATCTTTTACAAGCAATGCGGTCTTAAGTATGAAAATTGCATTCTTCCTGAAGGCAAGGGCGCCAACCCATCCTATATTCACGTGCTCGCCATGCCTTTTAGGCGGTATCCTGGATCTCCTAAAATGCTCCTTCGGACCAAGAAGCGTTGTGCACCATCTCTTGATCTTAAATCTTTTCATTGAATCTCTTTGTACGGTGCTTGCAGTGAATACTATCATGTCGGAGTACCTTATCCCGTCATGCATGCTGGAGGAAACCATGTAATTGAAGGTGCTCTGCAAAACGCCTTTATGGAAATCCCTCTTCTCGTGCTCGTCAAGGCGCATAAGGTCATGCACAGATATTACTATCTTGGCCTTTGTGCCAGCCTTTTTGAGTATCTTCGCAGCGAAGCCGAGCTCCTGGTTGGTTATGTGTATGATGTCGTAGTCCATGCCCGCAAGTCCCCTTATCTTTGATTTGAAAAGCGAGTGTATTATTATGTTTCCACTAACGTCGTTTCTCCTGGATTCCCTCAAGCCGTATACAAGGTCGACCCTGTTGTGTTTTTTGAGCCTTTCATACAGCCTATAGGTATAGTCTGTGATCCCGTCCCCGCTGCCGGCCTCCGGTTTTATGGTATTTATAAGCGCTATCTTCACGTAATCACATAAATTAGAGCATGCTTTTAATTTATCAGTTCGCATTAAGAACCTTTTTCAACTCATTGGCAAGCGATCTTGCATTGCTGAATTGTATGGACCGTATTCCTAATTTCCTTGCAGCGGCAACGTTTTCCCTCCTGTTGTCTATGAATACCGCATTCTTGGCATCGAATTTCATGCGCCTTAGTATGTAATTGTAAAATTCGGGATCTGGTTTTTTAACCCCCATGTAACAGGATGCAAATATCCTGAGGCGCCTCAGGTCCTTTAAAGTGCCGTTTTTGCCAAACATGCTCCTATAGTCGCCGATGTTTGTATTGCTCGCCAAGACAACGACATGGTCATTATGCAACCTGTTCACTATGCCGATGACTTTTCTATCGGGTCTTGAGTTATTCACGAATTCCTTTTCCCATCTTATTTTATTGCCCTTGGCGCCGAACTTATTGGCTATTTTCTTCTCTGCGTCATTTATTGTTATTTTTCCGAGTTCCAGTTGATCCGAAAAACCAGATACGAACGATATCAACAACCTGGGATTTACATTTATGTTGCGGGAAATCTTCGTATAGTGGGTAATCTCGTCATAGTCCAATATAACGCCGCCAATGTCAAACATTATAAGTTTTCTTGAGCCTCCTCCATTTGAATTTTGGCCATCCATTTTATCAAGTCAAGCCCTATCGGTGAATTGCCAGAAGGCTCTGCATTTACCTGTAGTTTATCCTGAATATCCTTGTATCGCCGTTTGCATAGACCTGGCTCATCGACGCGCTGCTGCTGTTATACGGGCAGGTAAATGCGTTGCAGAGGAAGGTGAACTTGAAGATGTTGCTCTGGACGAGGTTCGGCCCGAGTATGTACGCGCCGTTTATCTGATGGCCTGAGAATGATATGAGCAGGCTGTAATTCACGGAGTCGTTTGCAGAGCCTATGTTCGATATGGAATACTGCGAGTTCGAGGTGTTCATGAATATTATGCTCCTCATCATAGTTAGCCTCGTGCCATTGCGGATGCCAAGATATGCCTTGTAGGTAGGCGGCTGCGTGGAGTTCGCAGATGGTATCGTTATGAGCTCGGTTACGTAGTACGGCGGGGTGCTTTCGCCGAACGTGAAGAAGGTCGCAGTGCCGTTGCTGGTGGAATTGAACGAGCTCAGCGCAACATAGCCGTAGGCGCTCGCATTCTGGACAAGGCCCTCCTGGGCTATCCCCCCGAGCTCGGCATACCAGAAGTTTCTTGCTATGAAATACTGCGGCTTGCCTATGCCGTAAAGGTATTGCGTATCAAGGCTGGTGTTGAAAAGGAAATTGGAGAAGTTGTAAATCCTCGCGCTTCGTTCACCGCCGACGCTGTCCATGTAGCTGGTCCTGTTCCCCCAGCCCTCGACTACCGAGCCGTCTGGCCAAAGGGCAAGAACCGTGGCGTTCGGCGAGGTATTGTTCCTTAGCCATGCCATTGCCTCCAGGAACTGCGGGTTTATGCCGTCCGCCTGCGCCGCGGTGTACGATTCAAGATACGTATTGAACATGTTGAAGATGAGTATAACCAGCACCAGCGCCACCACGATGTACATTACGCTGATGTTTCCTTTTGCGGTCCCGTATATGCTATACACGAACGCCGCGACAAGCAATACCGAGATTAATATTATGCTAGCTGCTATGAAAGTGAACCTGTTAAGGGCCGAAAAGATGCTTGTTTGCGGCGACGGATAAAAGTAATAGTAGTAAACCAAGGCGATCATTATAAGTGCGGTTATTACCGTTACCAAGGCCGCGACTGTCTTACTATTTATATTGCGATTGTATACCAGCTTGCCTATTGAATATATCGCGAAGGCGGAGAATACTGCAAGCGGCAGCGATATTATCGCATTGAACCTTATCGCGCTGTATTGAAGGTATCCGGTCACAACGAAGTATGCGAATATGGCAAGGAATGCGACATTGTTCAGCCTGAGATTATCGTCCTTTATCAATCCCTTTGAAACGAGGAACGAGAACAACAGGAACAGGAGAACGCCAATAATAGATAAATATAGCTGCACGCTAAAGCTGGACCATAGGAAGCTATAGCTCGGCTTCTGGAGCTCCTGGGTTGTTTGGGTTATTGCTGCACCGACAGTGGCGCTGTTGGATGTGACAGTAGGGGTTATTATCGGACTAACGGGAGATGCAAGGCCTAGCAGCGTATTGCTGAACACTGCTACTAATATTACAAAAACCACAAGTACAGCGCCAGCAGTTGCAAAGGCCCTTCTTTTCTGGGTTGACACTATGCTAAACTGCTGGATGTTCCTGATGATGTAATACGCAGCAACGCTTCCGATGAGTATCGGCGTGTAGAATATGAAAAACTCGGTATTGCTTGTCAGTTGCAATCCCGCCCTTGCAATCCCCAAAGAAACATACAGCAATTGGAGGAAATGCATTATGAGCAGGGTTATGGATAGAACCACGCCCGAAAACAGGATATCATTGTCCGCCTTTATGAATCCGTACAGTATGATGAACATGAGCCCCAGCATGTACACTACCGTTATGAAGGGCGCGCCGTTCCATACCACCATGCCAAGGCTGAGGGATACTGCTGACAAAACAGCCCACAGGTATTTTCTAAAGCTTTTCCTCTCCCCAAAACATTTCAGCATCAGCAGCAGCGCAAGCAGCAGGAACAGCGTTATGAAGCTGTCCCCCCTGTATACCGTGCCGGCGGTCCTTGCTATGTTGCCGCTCGACACGCTTACGAAGAACATAGTAAGGAGCCCAAGCGCCTTGCTGTTGGACAGGTATCTTGCGAGGAAATACGCAAGTATCGCATACAGGATCCCGAAGAATATGGGCATCCACCGCATTATCGTGAGCGCACTGAGGCTGGTTATGCTATGAAAAAGGTAATACGCCATGACTGTCAAGTACGGCAGCCCCGGGGCCTCGCCTATGAAGTTATGCATTGGAAATCCGGATATGTTGAGATAATTCGAAACTACAAAATGGTTGCTTATCGCCTGCCTTATCACAGAATAATAGAAGAACCCGTCAGGCTCGAAAAGGCCCTGATACTGCAGAAGCCCTGCCCGCAAGACTACGTTTATTGCAATTATGAGGACGGCCAACCCGATGAGAAGGAACTTGTTATCAACAAACGAATCCATTTTTATTCCTATGTTGATGCTGCTGCTCTGTTTTTGGGGCTCGGACTTTGGCTCATCAGCCTGCTTTGCTGCATTTGGCTCGTTTTGATTGTAATACTTGTCTATCTTCATTTAGATCATCAGAATTTATAATGCAGACCCTGGCCTACGACCCCCAAATAATTTATAATGGTTAACATTAATAAACTAACATAATTAGGCAGCATAATAAATAAAATCATATGTTATTTCTTAGAGCAAGCATGCATGATAATGGACATAAACGCATTTCATCAAAGGAAATGGCAAAGAAAATGGGCATACTCTAAATCAGCTGATCTGCAATCATGAGTGGATTTATTGGAAAAGTTGCTATTGACAGGCTCGAATGGGTTCATAGGGTCGAACCTGAGGCGCAGGCTTGACGGTTACAAGGTGCACGAGTTATCTTCAAATCTTACGAACTACAAGGCCGCAGCCTCCGAGATCAAGAGATTCGCACCCAACTATGTGGTGCACCTTGGCGCGATTACGCACCACAAATCCTATTATGAGCACTACATTGATACGTTGAAGACCAATCTGCTAGGTACTGTAAACATCGTTGAGGCATGCAGGTCCGTGAGCAACTTTAAGCAGTTCATATATCCGAGCTCTGTATGGGTGTATGCCCCTTCCCGAAAAAAACTTACCGAGACATCTGCCGTGCGGCCGATGAGTTCTCACGGCGTAAGCAAGATAGCATGCGATTACTACATAGAATACCTTGGCACGGCGTACAACTTCCCTTATACGATATTCAGGCTGTCCAATGTCTACGGTAGGGAAAAAGGCGACCAGTTCATAGAAAGCACAATCTCGCAAATGCTCAAGACTGATTTGGTCAAGTTGGGAAATCCGAACGTGGTTAGGGATTGGATATACATTGAAGACATCATAGACGCATTCGTGAAGGCGCTGGGCAACGGAAAGGCATTGAAGGAAACAATGCTCTTGGGTACTGGTGTTGGATATAGCACAAGGCAAGTTGCAGATATCATCGCCAGGGTTACTAAATTCAAGGGCAAAATAAAGTGGAATACGAACGGCAGGGTTGTCGATGCGGAAAAGACTGTCTGTGACAATTCAAAGGCGAGGCGCATACTGAAGTGGAAGCCGGATTACACGCTTGAGGAAGGGCTGAAAAAGATGATCAGATGAAAGTCGCGCTGCTCGGCATGAAAGGAGAGTTCGATGATCTTGGCTCCATTTCAGGGATAAACAAATACATGTCGTATGTCTATCACGAAATGTGCAAAATGAAAGGCATGGAGGTAACAAAGGTAGAGTACGGCAAGGTCGCCAAAAAACTGCCATGGGCCAATCACGCAGCCTTTTACATACAATCTGAATTCTCGGATTTCAGGGGCTATGACATAATACACAATCCGAACGGGCTGAGATTGTTCAAAAAGCCCAAAAACTCAAGGCTCGTCACAACAATTCACGACCTCATGCCTGTTACCAACAGGGAAAGGAACCTTGGCGGCAGCGTAAAGGAAGTACTGGTCTCTGTAAATTCAAGGTTCTCCGATTATGTGGCTACCGAGGGTTTCAAGCTGGCATTGAAATCCGATCACATAATAGTTGACATAGACTACGGGAAGGAGGAGCTCCTTGAGCACTTTGACTATGACAAGGATAAAATATCGACAGTAAGGCTTGCCATGGATTATAAATTCCTGGAAGCCCAGCCCCGAAATGCCAAGCAGCAACGCGCTAAATTCAAGGTGGGGTATGTTGGCAGCTTCAATGCCCCGAAGAACATAGACTTCGCGATCAGGGCCATGAAAATGATTGATGACAGGGAGATAATCATGGAGCTTTGGGGCAAGAAGACACTGGAGGCTGAGGTCCTTGAAAAGTCATCGGGCAATGACGAGAGGATACGCTTCATGGGCGTAGCTCCGGAGGGCCAGAAGGTGCAGATATTCGATTCTTTCGATGTGTTTGTGCATCCCGGGGTATATGAGAGCATAATACAGTTCGAGGCGCTTTCAAGAGGCTTGCCTGTGATAGTCAAGAAGGGCTCGAAGCTGAGCCCGGACCTGCTGGAGCATTGCATCGAGGCCAAGGACGAGCCCCATATGGCCCAAATAATAAAAGACTTGAAACTAAATGGTTATGATAATGCTAAGAGAAAGAAATCAATGGAATATGCGCGTGGCTTCACGTGGAAGCGTTTAACCGAGGACACGGTCAATGTTTACAAAAAGGTTTTAGGATGACTAATTGCCAAAACTGCGGGGCTGAATGCAAGACGATAATAGACCTTGGCGACCAGGTAATATGCAACAGGTTCGCCGCTTCAAAGGAGATGCTAAAAAAAGAGACGAAGTACCCATTAAGGATAGTGTTCTGCCCCAGCTGCTATCTGGTGCAGCAGAGCGTCGTGTTGCCTACGGGCCTGGTATTCGATGAGAACTTCAACTACCTAAGCGGCGCAAGCAAGGATGCTGTTAAGCATTTTACAGCATTGGACGAGGAGCTGATAAAGGAGCTTGGCACAAAACCCGGGGAATACATCGTTGCGATAGGGAGCAACGACGGCACTGAGCTTCTTCCGTTCAAGCTTGCAGGCATAAACGTTATCGGGGTGGAGCCTGCGCCCAAGCCGGCGAAGATAGCGAACGACAACGGCTTGTATACGATAGTAAACGAGTTCGAAAACTGCACAGAGGAGATAGATAAAAGGGCAAACGGCAGGATAGCGCTCATCACGGCATTCAACGTAATGGCCCATACCGGCAGCATACACAAATTCCTGGAGAACGTGGCATACATATTGAAAAAGAACCCCGATGCTGTGTTCGTAAACCAAGGGCAGTACCTTCCAGACATAATGGAAAAGGTGTCGTTCGATACGATGTATCATGAGCACAACAGGTTCTACACCATAACTTCAATGCAGAACCTGTTCAGCAAGCACGGCATGAAAATATACGATGCAAAAAGGACGGAATATTATGGCGGCTCCATAATAGCATATGCCTCTGTTAAAGAGATTCCTGAAACGGAAAGGCTGAAGTCCATAAAGGAGAGCGAGGAAAAATACAAGAGGTTCGAAACCTACAAGGACTTCGCAGAAAGGGCCCAGTCAAGCAAGAGCAAGCTTCTGGCGCTCCTCGAAAAGGCCAAATCCGAGGGTGCAGTAATAGTCGGTGCAGGAGCGCCTATGAAATCCAGCGTCCTGCTGAGCTACTGCGGCATAGACGATAGGCTTCTCGATGCGCTTACGGAGCTGAACCATCTGAAGATAGGTACGTACTCGCCTTCAGGTATAAAGGTATACAACGAGCTCACATATTTCAAGGACCACAAAATAGATTACGTTCTTATCTTGTCATGGAATATGAAGGACACTATAATCAGCAGCCTGAGAAACATGGGCTACAACGGGAAATTCATAGTCCCCCTGCCAGAGCCAAAGGTAATATAGTCTGACGGACCAACCTGTATAATCGATATGATCATGGTGGCATATGCCTGCAAAAAATAATGTTGACATAAGCTTCTGCATACGCGCCTACAACGAGGAGCGGTTCATGGAAAGCAAGCTTAACGATCTGATACCCAGGCTGAAGATGGCAGGCGCCAGAAGCGAGATAGTGATGGTGATACAGGGTAACGACGACAGCTACAGGATCGCCTCCTCATTCAGGAAGGAATTCAAAAACCTTGTCATTCACAGGATGCAAAAACCCGACTTCCTGAAGGCGACCAACTTCATGATAGGCAAGACGAAATCAGACATAATAGTGATAGACGACGCGGACAACCTGTTCAAGGGCGATATAGACAGGATAGTGAAGATATTCAAAGACCCAAAAGTTGGCGGGATAATACAGTTTGACGTCGCTACAAGGGAATGGCTGAACGACGGGCACAGGCTGTTCGATCAGGTGTACAAGGAAGTGCAATTGAAGCACCACCTGAAGGGCAACGTAGTCGATTCTCCGATATTCTACGTGCACATATGGAGGAAAAGCGCACTCAGGCCGCCCTACGCCACCACGCTGAACGACGATACCGAAACCACACTAAGGCTCCAGACTGCAGGGTACGAGGTGATATACGACAAGGAGCTGTCGGAGCACATAGAGAACAACCCATTGCAAAAAAAAATAACCGTAAAGGGCATATTCAAGAGGAGGCTCAGGACAGAAAAGTTCAGGAAACAGGCGAAGGAGGTGCTCAATACGGACAGATTCGCGATAAAGAACAGGATCGGCGAATTCGTAGAGGCAATATTCCTGACGATGGGCAGGGCGAACCCTGCGGAGTTCCTCGGCTTCATGGAGTACCTTATAGTGATAGCGCTCGCAACTATGGCCGGGAAAATTAAACTCCTAATAAAAGACGATAACAAATATGTGCAGGTAAGATAGGTTTCAGCAACAAGATGATGGCATGAGTATTAAGGATGTGTTGAGCATGGCGCTGCAAAGACTGATACCTAGCTACAAAAGGAACCTTGAAAAGGCCGTGGCGTTACACGGGATTATAATAGAGCAGAGATTCGCATGGCTAGTCAAGGGCCTAAAGGACATCACGGTAATAGACATCGGCGCCTTCATAGGTGACACCGCAATATATTTTGCATCTTTCGACAACGTAAGGCGAGTCTATGCATACGAGCCCTATCCCTCAGCATACGGGCAGGCAAAAAGGAACATAGCAATATCCGGGCTTTCCGAAAAGATAAGCCTGTCAAGGACGGGCATAGGCGCCGAGGACGAAACAATAAGGATAAAGGGCAAGGGCGACATAGGAAGCGAATTCAAGGATGCAAAGGATGGGAAAATGTCATCATCTCTCTCAATCAACACCATACTGAAAGGCAAGACCAATGTGGTAATAAAATCAAACTCTGAAGGGAGCGAGCACAAGATATTCAACAGTGGCGCAAATCTGAAGAACGTTAGAAGGATACACATAGCTTATCATTATGGTACCGGCGCGCTACCCCAAATACTAAAATCCAAGGGCTTCAAAATAGAAGTAAGGCCGGAAGGGAGAGACCCCCAGAAAGGGGATGTCGGAACAATTTACGCATGGAAAAAATAGGGTAATCTATTGCCTGATAAAACCTCCAAAGACAAGCAATCACATACGGACAGCGACGCAATAATAGGCGCGAAGACCGCGGGGGTAGCAAGCCTTATGTCCTTCGGAAGGTTCGTAGCGCTTTTCCTTTCTGGAATAGCCTTCATAATAGTGGCAAGGGTGCTTGGACCTAGCGTCTATGGCATATACACGCTTGCGATAGCATATTCGGGATTTTTCACCGCAGGACTCGCGGATCTTGGGATAAGCACCGCGTTCAGCAAGTTCATAGGGCAATATTCCGGGAAGGGCAACAAGACGGAGATAGAGAGGATAATGTCAAACGGCTATGCCGTGGCCATAGTATCAGGGCTTATACTCACAATCGTGGCCCTGATGCTGGGCAACGTTGTGGCTGTCTATGAGCTGAAGGACGCAAGCCTTACATACGTTGTGCAGATAGTGTCCTTCGCGGTAATACTCGGCATGCTGTTCAACATATCCTACAACGCGCTGGTCGGCTTCGGCAAGGGAATCTACATAGCTATTGCGATAATAATACAGTCGTTGTTCCAGGCCATTGCCAGCATAGCGCTTGCGATACTGGGCTACGAGGCCCTTGCGCCTATAATAGGCCTGTTGATAGGCTATATATCGGCAATAATATTTGCATTCATAATGTTCAACCTAAAGTTCGGTATCAGGTTCAGGATGCCGTCGTTAGCTTATATGAAGAAACTGGTTAACTTTTCCTACCCTATTGCGGTATACAACAGCGTGCGCGGCTTCGTGTCCAATCTGTCGCCCATAGTGCTTGGGCTGTTCGTGACGATAGCGATAGTCGGCAACTTCGGCGTAGCGCTAAGGACAAGCGCGATAATAAGCAACATAACGGATGCGCTGGGGCTTGCGGTGCTGCCTATGTTCGCCTATACTGCGTCAACGAAAGGCATAGGCGATAGGATAGGCAAATTCTACAATTACTCGCTTTACCTGACGTACGTGCTGGTAACCCCTGTCCTATTATATATAACAATATTGTCCAAGCAGTTCTCCTACACTGTTTTCAGCGCGAAATACGCGATCGCGCCGGTATTCATATCTATAATAAGCATAGGCACGCTGCTGTGGATACTTGCCACATTCACCATAATGCTCCTCATAGGCACGAACAGGGTGAAAACCCTGCTCAAATACAGCCTCATCGTCGAAGCGATAGAGGTCCTGCTGCTGTTCGTGGTGGTGCCATTGTTCGGCGGCGTAGGACTTAGCATATTGCTCTACATAATAACCCCAACCCTTATGATAATACTGATGACTAGGGCAGCCAGCAGGCTCATAAAGGTAAGGCCAGACATCGCAAAGCTGGCTAGGGTATTCCTTGCAGGGCTGGTAAGCATGGCATTCCTGGCTCCGCTGCTCCTTCTCCTCAAGGACAACTATATAGCCATACTCGTATTGGGCGCCCTGGAGCAGATAGCCATATACCCAATAATACTCGCCCTCACCGGAGCCGCAAACAGGAAGGAGCTGAAGGTGCTCAAGGACGTTACCGGTAGTATACCGTTGTTGAATGCGGTAATGCATGCACTGACCCGATACTCCGGGTACTTTGCGAGGGAATAACTGGCATGATGAGTGTTCGAATGACCCTGCACAACCTCATAGTGGAAAGGATGATACTCCTGTCGGGCAGGATAAAAAGGCAGGGAAACACCCTGAGGCTCAACCACAAGGGGAGGAACCTATCCTTTATACGCACAGAATGGGCGGCATACCCTCTTAACGAGGTATTCGTAAAGGAGGAATACGCCAGCCTTGGCGTCAATGGCAGGAACGTGGTTGACATAGGGGCGAGCATAGCGGATTCGCCAATCTATTTCGCACTGGAGGGGGCAAAGCACGTATACGGCTACGAGCCTGATGCCGTAAGGTACAATATGGCGCTGGAGAACATAAAGGCAAACGGCCTCGAAGACAGGATAACCATGTACAACACGCCATACGACGGCAGGCACTCAGAGAACGCGGTAATAAAGATAGACTGCGAGGGCTGCGAGTATGCCCTTGTAAGGGAATTCGACATGGGCAAGTTCGACGAAGCGATAATGGAGTACCACAAAGGCCGTTCAGAGCTGGAGTCCATGTTTTCCGATGCAGGATTTTCTGTTAGGGTGTCGGAGCTGTCAAGGGAAAGGGGGATATTGTACGCAAGGCGCAAGGCCGCTGCCCTCGGAGCACAGCGTTGATAAAAGATGCCACATATGACAATCAACGTACTATAAAGTTTTATTTATAAAAAAACTATTATACATAGCGTATGTATTTAAATACTTTACAGTGGACTATATTTCACAACGTTTAAAGTGAGAACATGAAGACTCTAAATGCAAAGAGAATCGCAGCTGTCGTAGCAGGTGCGGCTTTACTAGGAGTAGGTCTTGCGTTCGCAGGATCAATAACATTCCAGAATGTACCGATAATAAGCAATAGTGGACAACCGGTTGTACAGGTCGTAATAGGTTCATCCGCAAAGCCCGCTGACGGGGTAACTGCGGCAAACATTGCTGCGGCAATCGGAAACCTTGCATACACAAGTGTTCCAGTAACCGCAACGGTAAACCAGACACAGGCAAACAAGGTATTGAGCGTATCAGTATCCTCTTCGTCATATTCGCTGTCAAACCAGCAGGTATGGCTGAACGAGAGCGGATCCGTAAGCGCAGCTGCAGGGACTTACCTGTTCAGCGCATTGATAGGATCAGTACTGAACGGCGCGGTAATACTAAACTCGCCACAGAACACGAAGCAGTTGCAGGGCAGCGGCCAATACACATACCCGCACTCTACAACAATAGCAATATCCCCAGTTGCGTCACCATATACAACTGCAGGGTTCGTGCCAATATCCACGTCAGTAACGGCAAGCAATAACGGAGGAGGCACAGCGTTCTCCCAGTTCACAAGCGGGAGCAACGACAACATAATGCAGGTGACATCCTCGCAATATTCAGGACTGGCAAGCAACTATGGCGGGAATTCAGAGACAGAATACCTATGGCTTACAGGTTTCCCTGTATTCAACCAAGGTTCTGCCGGATCGCCGGTTAACCAGTTTGAGATAATAGATGCAGGAGGAGCATACCAGGCAACATTCGGAGCACCGATACAGAACTCAACCACAAGCAATGCACCTGGAATAAACGTGCCGATAAGGCTATTGGGCCAGAACTGGACAATACTAAACGCTACAGGTCCGCAGTCCACAATTACTTCAGCCAGCACAGTTGCAGGCGGAAAGTTGTACCTTGCAGCGGCATTGGTACCACTGCAAACATTGTATGTAGGACATAACATAACATCAGGTCCATGGACAGTACAGCTTACAGACTTGGGACAGCCGAACAGCAACGGCGTGAGCCCTGCATCATTGTCTGTTATGTACAATAATGTACTGACAAACACATCCTCGGTAAGCCCAGGAACGACTGCAAAGTTCAACGTGACTGGACACACATTGTACGTAAACGTCAATGCGACATTCGCAGGATTGTATGCATACCAGAAGTGGGCGAAGATGCAATTGTATACAAACGTGTACAAGATACAGAACGGCAAGCAGTTCAACGCCACAACAAACCCAGGTTGGTACGTGAACCTGCTTTGGACAAACACCACTTCATCCACGTCGGCAAGCGCAAAGGCGTTGCAGAGCATAATAATATACAACTCCACGCCGACCACATTGTCTCCGGGACAGAGCTTCAGCTTCATACAGAACCCACAGCTTCACAAGCTGACATTCCTGGGTGACACGCTCGGCTCAAGCAGCTTCGACTCAGTGACATTGGGCACATCATCGACGAGCTCAGTCCAGTACCAGAACAGCGGTACAAACGCAAACAGCATTACGGGCCTGACGATAAAGAACGTGACAGAAGCTGCACAGGAGCTTACTGTAACAAGCCAGATACCTAATGCGTTCAGCTATGTGGGACAGACGGCAAGCAGCGTAGTGTACGACTTGACGCCATACAAGCTTACGGAGCTTGCAAACCAGATAAGCCCTGGAGCGGCATCGCAGGTTGCATCGGCAGGAAACCAGGTGTCAAACAGCTTCGTGACACTTGCATATACTAACGTAAACGCAGCCAACTGGATAACAACCACAAACCCGTTGCTCATAACAGTCTCAGGATTCACGAGCAACACAGCGTCATCCGCGGTAACGCAGACGTTGACGTTCACGGGAGCTTCGTATACACAGCCTCTGCCAACCAACGTATTCAACGTTACTGGAGTACAGATAAACAGGGCACTTCCGGGAGCATTGGCAGTGTCAGTAGGCGCACCGGCAACAGCAGGAGGGGCAGGAGCGACCAACTCTGTAACACTGGCAATATTGCAGAACGTAGGTTCCCCAGGAGTACTGTACACGCAGTCCGGTCAGGTATACCAGTCACTGTCGCTTACAGCGCCAGGAAACGTCATATACAACCAGCAGAACGGGCAGCCGACAAACACATTTGTCCTTGCTGCGCAGACAACGCCAACAGGCCCAGCACTGGGCCAGTACTTCACCTATACGCTTGGTGAACAGGCAGTTCCTTCCAACAGCGCCGCAGTAGACGGCTTCGTGGTTGGAATAGACAACTCAACGGCAGGAATAGCGGCATCGCCACTCTTCCAGTTGAACTATTCAAGCAACGGAGGAAGCGCAACGGCATCAGGTACAAGGAACAACGCCACATACCAGCCATCCAGCCTTGGATCAACATTCAACGTCCAGGCAGGATTCAGGACAGAAAAGGGAAGCAAGCTGGTATCGATAACACCATCGTTGGTGACATTCGGATTGGCAAAGGCGCAGGACTACCTGCAGTTCTCAGTCAGCTCGGTTACATCCAACACGCCGACGAAGAACTACAAGCTGTATGGTCCATACGGGGTAGGACAGGCAACCAACATACCGAACGTTTCGATAGGTCCGGTGAATGCGACGATAAAGGTAAGCGGCGCGAACTTCACCATATCCGGCATAGCAAACCTGACGGCAACACCATCAGTGGCAACGGCTACGCAGCCTGTATTGCTGAAGAACCTTACTACAACACCGCTTGTAGTGCTGGATTCGCAGGCAAGCCCAGGAAGCAACCTGATACTGATAGGAAGCGGTTTCGTAAACACGCTGTCTGGACAGTTGCAGAGCGCATACAACATATCAATGACGCCTACAACGCAGATAACGCAGGCATACGGGACAAACAGGGTGCTGGTAGCTGGATACTACGCGAACCAGACAGCAGCAGCGGGCAACAGCTTCATACAGCAGTTGTACGCACAGGCGCAATAATCTGGTAGCCAGTCAAGGTGAAACCCGAAAGGGTTTCAATTTTTCTTTTTCTTCTTTTATTGTTTTTTGCTTTCCTTGCGGTTATGCTGCACTTCCGAACCGGCACGTTTTACCACGACAAATGTGCGATTTGCTGCAGAGATATTTATAAATCTTGCCATATAATATGTAGTGATGACCTTCAAGAGAATCTCTGTGGTTATTTCCTGCGTTGTCGCAGCGCTGCTCCTTGCGGGCATTAACGCCCAGACGCTCAACAGCTACCTTGCAACCTACATACCTAATGCGACCATAAGCGGCGCATCCTACTTCAACCAGCAGGCAAACGGCAACAACTACGTTGTGATGCAGCTTTCCGGGGCATCCAACAGGTACGTGGTCATAAGCAACGCGAGCGGGACATATTCCCTTGTTACAGACAACAGCACCATACAGTCGGTGCTTACGCCTTTCCTTGTCAACAGGTACTATCCCAGCGCCTCAGCCCTGGCCATACTGAAGTCGGAGATGACAGCCTCGGAAAGCTATTCGCAGGCGAACCTATCCACATGCCTGGTCGAGACGGGGCTGAACAGCCAGAACACGTGCACGCTTGCAAACTCCTGCTTCTCATGCCAGACGGTGCCTGTGTGCAAGAAGGTGCTCAACTCAATAGGAGGGCCCTATACCCCGTTCGGGTTCGGGGTCATGAACTTCGAGTCCAATTACACAAGGCTGAACAGCAGCTACAACAGCTACTTTGCACTGCTTAATTCAGTCAATTCAACCAATGCTGGTACTGTCATATCCGAGCTTTCGGCAATAACCGCCAACATAACCAAAATATCCCAGGTAATGGACCAGAACCCGATATTCCCGCCGCCGTCAGGATCATCATTCAGCACCTGCCCTACCGGCGGAAACCCGCTAAACGCCCCATGGTACTGCGTAGCCGTGGGTTTCTGCGCTGTAATACCATTCAACAGCACAGCTCTCGGCAACGTTAGGACAGACCTGTCGAACATAGAGGCCAGCCTTCCATCAACCATGGGCATACAGAGGATAAGCGCGAATTCATCTGCGATAGCGCAGAACTACATAAACGCAAAGCTACAGGCCACGAACGGCGCAGCTTTCAGCAGCATGATATCCAACTTCACCCCCAGGTTCAACTCCATAATAAACAGCTCGGATAAGCTTCTTCTCGAGTACAACAACGAGACGCTCAACCAGTCCATTCTGGTGCTTAAGAACCAGTTCGCCATAGTGCAGAATGCCGGGATAAACCAGAACATAAGCACGGCAAACAGGACATTGCAATCATACCTGTCAAACACAGTTGCAACCTTCAACAGGGCGAATTCCTCATATAACAGGATATACGGCATAGCGGAAAACAACAGCGACGCGCTGCTTGCGGCGCAGCTCGATTATCAGCAGGTGCCCACGAAGCTAGCCGCCCTTGCAAGCGAGCAGCAGGGCATAAACGCGCAGATAGACTCGGGGATAGGCTCCAACGACGTGTCCAGGATAATGCCTGAACTGCAAACCATAAGGATAGAATCCGCGCTTTACGTGGCACCGCTTACGATCGGCTACATGCTCAAAGTGGCTGATGGGCCGTTCATAAGCGCCATACTCGGGCCATCAGGCGCCACAGTACCTGAAAAGATAGCCACTGCTCCGTTGTATGCGGCTGTCGAGTCATTCATAATAGGCGCATTGGTGATACTTGTAATATTCGTAATAACATACCTTAGGGTCATAAGGAAGGGCAAGCTGAAGGGCAGCAGGAGCAAGAAGATCGCATGGATTGCGGTATTTGCTGTGCTGATAGCGCTGCTTCTTGCGCTCACCTATTCCACCTATGCATACGCGCAGAACGCCAACAGCTTCCTGCCATTCGGCTATTTCATGAACAACCTCAAGGCCAGCGGCAACGCCTACATAGCGCTTAACGGCAGCGCCGCGACGAACACCTCCATAATCGCATGCGCGGACACGATAAAAGGCTACCTCAACGGCACCGGCAAAACGGTGCAGATAGTGAAGCTTACCAACTACTCATGCGTCAGCGGCAGCAACATCTCGTCACTCGGGATAAACTGCTACAGGGTGCTTCTCGACTCCGGGAAACCGATAATATTCATAAGCCAGTCGCAATCAAGCAACATAACCTACAAGGGCCTGTACGGAACGGTGCTTTACGCTAGCGGCAACATAGCTGTAGGAAGCTCATGCACCCTCGGCAAGCTGTTCAAGAACGTATGATTATATAAAACTGAGCACAAAAGTAAGAGTAGAGTGGGGGCATCATGGCAACGCAAACACAGCCAAAGACGAAGTCAGCTACAAAGCCAAGGCCCAAGGCTGCCGCTCCGAGAAGCCAGAGGAAAAACCCGGGGGCAGCAAAGTACATAGTCGCTACAATACTGGTCGTCATAATAATAATTGCCGCCATATTCGCCGATTCGCTGTTTCCGAAGGTGGCAACCCCAAGCAGCAGCTTCACCGTATTCAAGAACAACTTCAACTCAGCCCCAAGGGTCAACATATTCGTAGCCGCATACAATGGCACAGTCCTCAGCAGCACCGTGGGCTGCGCAACCGCAATCATAGAGCAGATAGTCGCAAGCAGGTCGAACCACAGGAACGCTAGCACCATAGACCTCAACATAATCAACCAGACTTCATGCATAAGGACGACAGGACTTGGTACGAAGAACGTAAGCAACTACACGACCACGTCGCTGCAGAACTGCCTCAATACGAGCAGCACGGAGCCCTCAATATACATAAACTACAGCGCCACGAATACGACGATAATAAGGCCAGAATACCTGTACATGTCGGGGGACTCCATGTTCCTCAGCGAATGCGGCCTCGCGTCAGAGATAAGCCAAGGCGGTTAGTCTGATGGACGAGCAGCTCATAAAAAGCAGGATAAGGGACATACCCGATTACCCTAAGAAGGGCATAGTGTTCAGGGACATAACAACGCTACTCAGCGACGGCGCAGCATTCCAGATGTGCATAGACGCGCTTGCGGATTCCGTCAAGGACAAGCGCATAGACTACATAATGGGCATAGAGGCTCGCGGATTCATAATAGCATCTGCGCTTGCCTACAAGACCGGGAAGGGATTCATACCTGCCAGGAAGAAGGGGAAGCTGCCCTGGAAGACCGTCGTAAGGAGCTACGATCTAGAATACGGCAAGGATTCGCTGGAGATGCACGAGGATGCGGTAGGGAAAGGCAGCAGCGTGCTCATAGCGGATGACCTGCTTGCAACCGGCGGCACGGCCAAGGCCGCTGCGGAAATGATCGGCGAAATGGGCGCAAACGTCGCGGCGATCGCGTTCCTGGTCGAGCTGACGGGGCTGAAGGGCCGCGAAAAGCTCTCGGGCTACGAAGTGATATCCCTTGCAAAATACTGAGGCAACTATTTCCTGTATCTCAGCATAGCGGCTATGCCCTTGAATCCTAGAAGCAGCTCGTTCCCGTGCGGGCTGTTCACCGAGACGAAAACGACTTCAATCCCCTTCTTGTCGGCGATCTCTATGAGCTCCTCGACGACGTCCTTCTGGCTCAATATGTCGAGGTTGCCGCCGTCATCGTCGTGCTTCGCGCGCCTGCTGTTCCCCTGCTCTATGGACCTGATTGTATTCCCGCAGCTGGAGCATTTGTACTCCACCTCTGCCAACTCAACGTCCTCGCTCACTATGAGCCTGGAGACGTTGTCGGAATTCAGGGCCTTCCTGACGTTCTCATAGCCGTAAACCGCAAGCCCGTTCCTCGATACCTCGTCAAGGAACCTTTCCATAATCCTCCTCTCCTTGACCGCAGCCTGCTCCGAGAGGAGCTCCTTCGCCTTTTCAAGCAGCTCGTTGATCCCTGTGTGCTCGTCCGTATATCCGGTATCGAATATGCCAAGGACCTTGACCTGGTAGTTCAGGTTCTTGGATTTCACGAAGTTTTCCTTGGTAGGGCCCGGGCCGCCCACCACAAGCCCGCTGAGCTTGTTCTGGTATTTCACGTATACGTCGTTCACCGCATCCGCAACAGTCTTGTAGTAATCGTCTATGCTCTCCTCTATGGCCCTCTCGTACCTGCCCGCCGACTGGCCGCCCTTCCTGACCTTGGCGTGGGCGAACGACCTCGCCCTCTTCTCCAGGTTGAAGTAGGTGCCCTTCAGCACGCCTATAGTCGCGTCCCTGCCGTCCATCACAACAAGCACGTACATCTCCTTTGCCTCCAGCATCGCCTCTAGGGGCTCAAGCAGGAACGTGGAATCGCACCTGTAGATGTTTGCCTTTATCGGCTGCGGCGGATCTATCGAGAAGAGCTCTATGTCCGGCTTTGCCTGCACGCTTGATATGTTGCCCGCAAAAACTGCGAAGCCGTTCTTAGGTGGCTTCTTGTAGAGGCGCAGGTACTGCACCAGCCTGTCTATTGCCCCCTGCACGTTCTGCTTGGTAGTCTTGGACTTTATGTTGCCGGCCTGCCCCCTCTCATCGTTCAGCTTCCCTATCTCGTCGCTAAGGGAGAAATCAGGAGGCACGTATATGCTTATGAGCTCGGTCCCGGAGCCCCTGATCGCCGAAAGCCTTTTCAATTCTTTCTTGACATCGTATTCGTTCTTCAAAAAAGCACCAGCTAGCCTATCCTGCTCTTACCCATATAGGGCACAAGCGCGTCTGGAACTGTTATCGTGCCGTCGCCGTTCAGGTAATTCTCCGTAATCGCAACAATCATCCTCGTAGTGGGTATAAGCGTTGAATTGAGCGTGTGGACGTATCTCCGCTCTCCCCTTTCGTCGTACCTTATGTTGAGCCTTACGCTCTGCCAGTCAGTGCAGTTGGAGCATGATGCGACTTCCCTGTATGCCTTCTGCCCGTACATGTAGGCCTCTATGTCGTTCTTCCTTGCAGCTACAGCGCCTATGCCGCCGGTGCAGAACTCCAATACTCTGTATGGCAGCTTGAGCTTCTGCGATATGCCCTCGGCGTTGGCAAGCAGCTCATCGAAATACCTGCCTGAGTCCTCAGGCTTTGAGAATATGAACTGCTCTATCTTGTAGAAGTTGTGCACCCTGAAGATGCCCTTGGTGTCCTTGCTCCTGGATCCTGCTTCCCTCCTGAAGCACGGGCTTATCCCAAGGTATTTCTTAGGCAGATCCCCAGCATCGAGCACCTGGTTTGCGTGCAGCGCAGCCATCGGATGCTCCGATGTCGCTATCAGGAACAGGTCATCGCCTGTTTTCTCGTAATCCGTTTTCCCAGATGCCTCATTAGGGTCAGATACCCTGTAGAGCAGCTCCTCGAAGTCCCCCAATGCGGCAACGCCCTTGTAGAATTCCTTCCTGAGCATCAATGGGGGTGCAATGAGCGTATAGCCCTTCTTCGTCATTTCGTCAATGCCGAACCTTATGAGCGCCTGCTCAAGCAGCGCTAGGTCCCCCTTCAGGTAGTAGAACCTGGCCCCGCTCACCACAGATGCCTGCTCTATCTCAAGGAGGCCCAGCCTCTCAAGGGCTTCCTGGTGGTTTGCGCCCTTCCTGCTATTGTCTACCTCTCCCCACTTCCTTATCTCAACGTTCTGGTCCTCGCCCTCGCCGTAGGGCACGGCCCTGTCAAGCACGTTGGGCATGTTCCAGAGGAGCTTTTCCATTTCAGCAGAATCCTTGTCGAGGCTCATCTCCATCTCCTCTATCTGCTCCTTCAGGTAGGAAAGCGACTCCACCTTCTCCTTTATCTCCATTCCCTTCTTCTTGAGCTCCGACACCTCTATGCTTGCCCTGTTCCTCTTGGACTGCAGCTCCTGGAGCTGGGTCTTGCATTCCCTCCATTCCCTATCAAGATCCAGCAGTTTCCCTATCGGGTAGTCGCTTTTCCTCCTGTTGAGCGATTCCCTTATCTCCTCCAGGTGGTCCCTCACGTATTTGGTGGTAAGCATCTGAATACCTATTGTTACTAGTTATTCTCGCATAAAAGAATTATAAAGGATGCGCTTATAACGAGAAACAGATACATTTTTAATGTTTGAAAATTAATTAAAACAGATGCAGGGATAGCAAAGCCCGGCCAAATGCGACGGGTTTAGGGCCCGCTCCCTTAGAGGGTTCGAGAGTTCAAATCTCTCTCCCTGCAAATGAAAATTACGACGACAAAACCGAGTTCAGAAATCCAAGGCAGAAATCTTTCAAGAGGAAAGATTTCGAGAAATTTTCGGAGAAAATGAGGCAGGTGTCCATGCTGGTGTCATGGCACCAACTCCAGCAGATGCAATCGGTCCTTCACAAAACGCAAACCAAGAGGTTTGCAGGAAAAAGAAGAACCCCAAAATACGGCTCATTGTCAAAGGCATTTACGGACAGTCAGATAACTCAATTCTTCAGGGTTATAGACAATGACAAGTTTCAACTTATCTTCCAATACCAAGCGCAGCTTGGGCTCAGGATAGGAGAAGCTGTCAGAGTAAATGTAAAAGACATCAACTTCCAGACAAGAGAGCTTACTCTAAGGACGGAAAAAGCAGGTAGAATAGACACATTGCTAATACCTGCTCTGTTATTTAAGGATACTTTAGCCTTCGTAGCGAAGCATGAAGCAGAAATAGGTAAAGCTCTTGGATACATCTTTTTCAGAACCAGAAGCAACAGAACTGAGAATTTTGTGGAGCAAAATTATGTGCGAAACAGGTTCAGATACTATGTAGTAAAGGCTGGTTTGGATCAGACTTACGATTCATCAGAAGAGTCTGTTATAAACAGACGGCCTAGAAGCCTGCACAGGCTTACTACTCATAGCTTAGGCACTACGCAATTACCAGCTTCGCCAAGCAAACAAACGGCAATCTTGTATTGACTATCAGATTTGCGAGGCACTCTAATCCCGATACTACTATGATTTACATAAGCACCAAGAAAGAGGAACTCTATAAAGAGATAGACAATACCTTCTCATTTGAGCGAGCAGAAAATCTAAAAAGAAGGATTAGTACTTGAAACGGCGTTCATATTCTTTATGCGGCAGCCATTCGAGCAATATGGTAATTATGTCTACCTCGCTTCCAGCTATTGAGTACATCAATCGCCACGCTCCCGGAAGATTATATTTCCAGAGGTTGTTTATGCCGTATTTTTGAATGTAGATTTTGGGTATCAATCGCTTAGGTATGTGAATACCACATAACGGGTTCTTTTTCAGGTCGTCTATTGCTCTATTCAGGAATTTGTACAGAGTTGGATCCTCCTTTTCTAGCTTCATAAATGCCTCTTTAAGCTTATCATCGGCAAATTGGACATAGACTGGTCTATTGTCTTTCATCTAACCATCAGGTTCGAGTTCCTATACTTTGCGGCAAGCTCTGGATTCCATATCCATATGACCTTGCTCCCCTTTATTACTATCTTTCCTGAATTCTCGAGGTAGTCTAGTATGACTGTAAAAGTCTGGTACATTGTCTTCCTCGGCAGAGCAAGCCAAAGGCTCCTCTTAGACCTGAATTCACCGTTCTTTTTCAACATTTCCTCTACCATAAGCACGGTGTCCAACCTAGGATAGTGAATCAATTGCTTTTGCATAGTAATATATAGAACTATATAATATATAAACTTATCTATCATTTAGGGTTCAGGTAGAGTAAAACACCCTTTCAGGTAGAGTAAAATGACCTTTGTTTGCCCTATTTTTGGTCGTTTTCCCTCGTAAAACTCCCCATTAGTCGGAAAACACCATATTTTGCCTACTTTTTGAAAAGTTAGGTAGAGTAAGCCGTCGCCCGCCCCAAAAGTCGCCTTCCGGCGACGCTCGGCGGGCTAGGCCTCTCAATCTAAAGCCGTTTTGCCCCCTCCCAACAAAACGGCGTAAAGGTTCCTTGAACTGCTAGGTAGCTAGCTTAAAGCTCTTTGGAGCGTCAGGGAGCCACCTCGTGAGCTTGCTCAAGCAAGCGATAGAGATGTGGCGACCCCAAGGATAGATAGCTATAAAAGAGTATCCAGATTTATACTTTAGGTGTCTAGCTGGAACCCAAAAGGCCATTAGGAATAACTATACTTACCATTGTTTACGCAATTCTAGGAATAGCTACAATTATTGATGTTATATTAAAGGTAACATCCTCTTTGTTTTTGATAAATATAATATCTACTTTAGCTACAGTATTCAGCCCAGTAACAGTGTTAACGATTTTTCTATTAAAATATAGTACAATTGTTAATTTGTTTTTTGTTGTAGCTGGGTTGTTAGAATTAATTGCGTCTTATGGATTATATGCAAGGAAAAAATGGAGTAAATTGCTTGTAGTGATACTTGCAATCATGGTGTTGCTCTACGGTTTATTATTTGTGGGATCAAATATCTCTTCATTGCAGCAGCAACTAAGTAGTTATGGATATAGAGCAATAGAAAGTATCGTGTATGCACTTATAATGAATATAATTCTACCGATTCTTGTAATTTATTACGTTGCTAGAAAAGAGGCCAAAAGTTTTGTTTAGGTGAATTAATGTCGTTTTGGCCTAAAACTGAATTTTCGGCTGACCTAAAAAATGAGCAAGTCAAATACGTGATTTCTAACGCTTTTTACTATTATTTCCATGCTCGGCAAGGAAATCCATTTATGCCTCCAGTTGCAACAGTAAGCTATATTGAATATATACCTTACAACATAATATTTACGGAGAACTCTATCTTCGGAGAACATCTAACTCCAAGTATAAAGTTACATAGCATCCCCTTTGCGCCGCTTTTAGATTCAGAAAACACATTTAATGAGCTAAAGAGTAAGATAAATGATGGGAAGATAACTAAAGGACAAAAAGAAGGTATAAACGGTAAGGTAGATATCGAATTCAAGTATAATAAAATAGAGAGGATTGGATTTAATAATTGGATTTCTGACAAGGACAAATTAACGGATTTCTCAGCTTCATTTGAAATTTTTGTTCCGATTTATAATAACATATTTCTAATTAATAAAAATCTATCTGCAAATTTGGAAAACATAATAAAAGAGGTTGGGCTGGTTACCAAACTAAAATAAACGTTCGAATTTCCTTGAATCCGAACACTCTTTGCTTAAATACCTTAATTGCTATAATTCATAGGTTCAGATACATGGCTTTTGCATTTAGGAAATTTTGCTAAAAGGTGCTTTAAAATGGCTAGGAAAAATGACGACAAACCAGCTAAAATAGCGAATCGAACCCGTAGGGGTTCGAGAGTTCAAATCTCTCTCCCTGCAAACGAAATCACTCGACAAAACGGCAGGCTGCCGGCTGTTGTAAGTTCACCTACATATGCATACTACTTTTCCGATATGGAATCCGAAACGTATACGTATTCCCCGCTGTATACCATTAGCCTTGCGTCCCTTATCCTTGCAGTCGAGTTCGGAGCAGGGAAATACGCCCTTACGGTGTAGTTGCCGCTGCTGCCGTTGAGCGCAATAAGGTTCACGTTGAAAAGGCAGCTTATGTCATTGCCATTGCATTTTGCCGGATTGCCTATTATGCTGTAATTGAACAGCCCCAGAAGGAGGAACCTTTGGCCGCCGTATCCTGCAAACATGATGTGGACATTCCCGGTTGAAAGGTTGGAATAGCTCAACCTGCCAGTATATACTGTTTCGTTCAGGGTTGCATTGTAGCTCAACGACTGGCCTGATACTGCAACATCGAAGCCCTTCACGTAGCTTGCGTGAGAAGAGTAAACGACGATTGCCATCAGTACAGCAAGCGCCAAAATTACCGATGCAGGGAAATATTTCCTCCTATGCAGGTAATTGCACACAAAGCCGTTGCCTTTGCTCCTCTCCTTGACAAGCAAGGTTACGAAGATGAAGGCCACGAAAAACGTATAGTATGAAATGGAGGAGCGCGCAAGGAAGAGGAACGGGACAATGCTGAACAATCCCACGAGCAGCTTGTTGTTTATGTATGCAATCGCGACTATCATCATAAGTACGGCAATCCCGAAAATGGCGGTGTATGCGCTAAGAAGCACGTGGTAATTCACCAGCATAATGAACCCGAAAATGCCGCTTCCGAGCGGCATGATGAGCTTCTGCAGCGGGTTGAATATCCCGTTAAAAAACGCCGCGGGACCCAGCGCTATGAAGTAGCTGTTTACCGCCAGGAAAACCGCCACTGCTCCAATGGTGTCATATGCCCCTTTCCTTATCCCGTAGTTGTTGAGCGTATATACGACAAGCAGTATTACCGGTATCCATATGAGTTCCTGCACGGCCAGGCACAGGCCGAGGAAAAGCCAGGAGTATTTGGTGCCTGTTTTCTTGTACGCTATTATAAGCAAAACGAGCATCAGGTAGGTGATTGCCGAAGCCGTAAAAGAGAAGATCAAAGACAGGAATACCAATACGCCGAACAGCGGCGACTTAAGGTACTTCTTGTCTATAGAAAACGCTATTGTAAAAAGCAGTAATGTGAAAAACACGGCAACCTGGAAAGGCACTATTACGTGCTCCATGTTGTACAGCGTCGGCGAAGCTAGGAAGTAGAACGGCACATAGGAAAACAGATAGAGCGCTGGATAATTGAGAATGCCTATAAGCTCGTTGTTAGTGGTGAACGTGTACCCCATTGAGGAGCTGTTGCGGTATATCTGCTGCGACAGCGAATGCTGGTACGGGTTTATCCCGCTGAGGAGGTAATGTATGTCGCTTATGCTTATGAATACCTCGTCGTCTATTACGAAATACTTTATGAGGATATGGGAGACGAAGTACACGAACACGAGCACTACGACTATGCCGAAGATTGCATATCCGATCCTTGCATGTGTTTTGCCCCTCACGAGGTACGCCCCCAAGAACAGCGGGAATGCAATAATGATTATAAGTATGGCGGTTATTGCTACCGTATAGAGGGCATAGGCATTGTAGGATAAAATCGCCCCGGACACAGGCCCGGAAAGGAGGAACATCGCAAATAGATCCAGTACCGATATAAGGAAGAGCGCATTCAGCAATGCGTCGTGCCTTTTCCTTGTCTTTATTCCCAGAAGGTAAATGAACGCATATGCCACGAATGCAATAGCTGACACCGCGCCGAATGCTGTGCCGTAGGTGTAAAGGAAATTAAGCATGTAGGTGGAATTGACCGTAACGAGGAAAGCAAACGATACGATTATGAAAAATATGTAGTATTTTTGGTTTTTTAGGAGTTTAAGCATCAAACCAGTCTAATATCAAAATCCCGCTAATTTTTATAAGCTGTATGATATAATAAACTTGACACAAAGTTGGTTTTACGATGGGGAAAACACTGCACAAAAACAGGCTGTTCAGCGTTGAGGAAGTGAAGGTAAACCTGCGCAGCAGGGGGAAGTTCACCGAGTATACCGTCAGGCAGAAGGATACCGTAGCCGTTCTACCGATAACAGGGAAAAATGGCGTATTGCTCGAGAGGCAGTTCAGGCCTGCAGCCAACAGGACATTATACGAAATACCTGCAGGGCACGTAGAGGGAATGGAGAAGCCAATCGATACCGCAAGGAGGGAACTGGAAGAAGAAACGGGGTTCAAGGCATCCGGAATGAGGTTTCTGACATATTTTTATCCGTCTCCTGGAATACTAACAAACAGGGAATACCTCTACGTTGCCACCGGGCTTAAGAAAGGAACGCAGTCGCTGGACAAGGACGAGGATATAACGCTCGCGGAAGTGAGCATGGATGCTGCCATAAAGCTGATAAAATCAGGAAAGATAATAGACCTCAAGACCATCGCCGCAGTCCTGTACTATAAGCGCTTTGTCGATAAGAAATAGCTCATATGGACCTGCTTATCAGGAACTCCGCCATCGACTTCAGTACTTTCTTCGCATCAGAATCCGGTATTGCACCGTCAACGTTCTTCCACGCGTCCTTCACAAGCTTTTGCTCCAGGTTTTTTGCATAGTCTATAGCGCCGTATTTCCCGATTATCTCTATGGCCTCGTCTATCAGGGTTCTTTCCGTGGTGTGCATCTTCAGTATTTCTATGAGCCTCTCCCTGTCCCTCTTTTCGGCCTTCTCCAGCGTATATGTAGTTAGAAGGGTTATCTTGCCCTCGGTTATGTCGTCGCCCGTACCCCCCTTGCTCTCCGAAACCCCGCTTTTCACTACGTTAAGCAGGTCGTCCTGCAGCTGGAATGCAACCCCTATCGATGCGCCGAAGTTCCCCAGCGCGCTGATTGTTTTGTCGTCGGCACCCCCGAGCACGGCCCCCAGCTTCGCCGACATGCTGGCCAGCACGCCGGTCTTTGAATAGGCCATCTGCAGGTACTCGCTTTCCGAAACGCTGGTTGGATCCACGAGGAAGTTGTGCCATGCGATGTCGGTTGCCTGTCCTATGGTGACCTTGAGCATCTCCTTCTGGTAGATTTCAAGGAACTTTATCTTGGTGTCCCTGTCAAGCTTGTTGCTGTCAAGGAGCGCGACTATGGGGAAGAAGTACATGAAATCACCCAGGTTGAGCGCCACGTCTACGCCGTACTTCATGTGCACTGCCGGCGATCCCCTCCTCATCTCCGAGCGGTCCTCTATGTCATCGTGTATCAGCGTCGCGTTGTGTATTATCTCAGGTATTATCGAAAACTCCAGATACTCGTTCGAGTCCTTTCCAAGCGTGTCTATGACCGCAAGCATCAGCACCGGCCTCCATCTCTTTCCGCCCAAGTCGAGAAGGTACTTGGCAGGCTCTATCACCGCCTTGTTTATCGCCTTTGGATCGTACTGGTAGCCGCTCCTGCCCAGGAGGGTCTCAAGGTATCTTACGGAAGTCTTGTCCGTAAGGTACTTGTTTATCTTCTTGTCTATCTCCAGCGCGCGGCGCTTTATATACTCAACTACCTGCTCATTGCCCATAAAACCAACATGCGGGTTTTTTACAATAATACATACCTATTTTACCGTTATATTTAAATATTATTAAAACCATACCTATAATAGGTGTTTACTGTTGGCAGTTGAACGACTAATGAGTCTCGCAGGCACCGCAATGAAGAGCAATTTCGTAAAGCTGGAGAGGCCTTACAAACTCAACTTTTGCATAACTTACTGGTGCCAGAGCAGATGCCTGACGTGCAATATATGGCAGATAAAGCCGAAGGGCGAGATGACAATAGAGGAAATCAGGGACTTCGTGGCAAAGAACCCCTATTTCAAGTGGGTCGAGCTCACCGGAGGGGAGCCTTTCCTCAGGGGCGACATAGTGGAGATAGCGCGCACCTTCAAGGAGCACTCGAAGGAACTATACATACTCACGATGCCTACTAACTCCCTGTGCGACCACAACATGGTGGAGAAAAAGTTAAGGGAGATACTGTCGTTTGGCATACCGCGGGTAGCCGTAACTGTGAGCCTTGACGGATACAGGGAGCTGCATGACAAGATAAGGGGCATACCCGGGAACTACGACAAGGCTATAGACATGTTCAAAAGGCTCAAGGAGCTCAAGAAGGAATACAGCAACCTGTTCTTCGTGTTCGGCTACACCTTGAGCAAGTTCAACAAGGGCGAATTCGAGAAGACTTACCAGTCTGTGAAGCAGGACATACCGGACATAAAATACAACGACTTCCACATAAACCTGGCGCAGGTATCGAGCAACTACTACGGCAACTCCAACGACGACATAAAGGCAAACAATCCGGAAATAGTCGGGGAGCTTGAATCCATACTGAAGCACAGGGAATTCGAGCTCGGCGTAATACCGATGATAGAAACCGCATTCACTAGGAAGCTCGTGGAATACGCGAAAACGGGGTACAGCCCGATGAAGAGCAGGAGCCTGGAGGCGTCGCTGTTCATGGACAGCTACGGGAACGTTTATCCCTCAATCATGTGGGACAAGAAGATAGGGAACGTCCGCGAAGTGGGATACGACCTGTCAAAGCTGTGGAACAACGAGGAGGCGAAGAAGGTAAGGGAGGAAATAGCCACGGGCAAGGAGCCTAACCAGTGGACCTCATGCGAGGCATACCAGATACTCACCGGCAACGTTGTGAGCCTGTTTGTCTAGCTATCTAACGCTTTTATATTTTGCTTTCTCATATTAATGCATCTAGTGTTGCTATGAAGCTGATCCTCCTACTGTCATTTATAGTGCTATTCGGGATTGCAGGCGCGTCAACCGTCACCCTTACTGGCACGTGCTATTCCAATCTTGTAAACAACACGAACAACTTCATACAGTTCAACCTCACCAATTCCGGAAACGGGACGGCTACGAATCTCGCCATAGTGCCTCTCATACAGGGGGCAAGCACCAACAATACCGCTGTCACAATACCAATAGTGGCGCCAGGCACATCATACCCTGAGAAGATATACCTCTACAACTTCACTACGCCGGGCACTTACGTCGAGAGGTTCCTGGTCAGGTATTCGCAGGGCACCAGCACCTTCGAGACGATATTCCCCTGCCTGACGGACTTCGTCGTGGGCACGCAGAGCATGCTTACTGTATCGAATCTCGGCGAAACCAGCAACGGCTCCATAGTCGTCAACATAACCAACGCAGCCGCATATCCTATCGACTCGCAGGTCACGCTTTACGCGCCTCCGGCATTCAACGTCACGATGCCTATAAAGAACGCTACCATAGATTCGCACGGCGTGGCAACGGTATCGTTTGACGTAACCCCTCCATCCTATACAAACGCCAAGTTCCCGGTAGCTGTCGGGGTTGCATACATGAGGAGCGGAATACACTATTCCACGCTTGCAGTTACGACAATAACCTTTGGCGGTATAGCAAAGGCTGTCCCGAAGCTAGGGGATACGCTGCTGCTCCTGTCGCTCCTTGCCACGGTCATAATCATAATAATACTCATAGTAGTTTCAATACTCCTCAGCAGGAAAAAGAAACGCAGAAAGGAGATTGAAAGAAAGGAGAAAGAGGCTGAAAAAGTCTTTGAATGAAGGGATTTTCCATGGGCTCGAAACCATCTATAAGCATTGTGATACCGACGCTGAACGAGGAGCGCAACATAAAGACGGTATTGAGGGGGGTAAGGGCGGTGATAAAGGACTACAGGCACGAGATAATAGTCGTGGACGGCTATTCCACCGACAATACTGTCAAGTATGCGAAGGAGCTTGGGGCGCGGATAATATACGACAGGCACGGCAAGGGAATGGCGCTGATCAAGGGGCTCAACGCAGCGAAGGGCGACATAACCATATCTATGGATGCGGATCTGTCGAACAGGCCCAACGAGCTCAAGCTGCTCATTGCGGGGATAGAGGCAGGCTACGACGTGTGCATGGGGTCCAGGTTCCTGACCGGGGGCGGCTCAGAGGACATGCCCTTCCACAGGAAAGTGGGCAACAAGATATTCGTTAGTCTAGTGAACCTCAGGTACGGATCGCATTATACTGACATGTGCTACGGCTACAGGAGCTTTGCCAAGGGAGTGGCCCAGAGGCTCTCGCTCAAGGAAAAGGGCTTCGGTATAGAGACGGAAATAAGCATGAAGGTGCAGAGCAAGCGCCTGCGCGTCCTGGAGGTGCCGAGCTTCGAGAAGCTGAGGGCATCCGGTGAGGGGAAGCTGAGGAGCATATCCGACGGATTCATAATACTGAAGACGATATTGAAGAACATGTGACGAAATTGGCAACTTTTTAAACTTTTCCCTCTAAATATTAAGAGGGGGGCTTATCGATGAAAGTCTTGCTTTTAGATGTTGAAAGGATTGTATACAAGTTGGTGAAGCCGGAGGCAAGCGTATACGAGGAGAGCAGCGAGAAGAAGGTTGACGTAAGGGACGCGATAGCGATGATGGTCAGCGTTGAGGGCGGAGACGACCAGTCAGTTGCAGACAAGGCATTGTCCGACGTTGCTAAGTTCATGGGCCAGCTCAAGAGGCCGAGGCTGGTTCTCTACCCGTTCGCCCACCTCAGCAACAAGCTGGCAGATCCGAAAAGCGCAATGAGGATAATCGACTATATGTACGCTTCAGCCTCCTCCAACAAGGGCATAGAGGTGAGGAAGGCACCGTTCGGGTGGAACAAAAAGCTTACCCTGGAGATGAAGGGACATCCGCTGGCTGAGCAGGGCAAGAGCTATGGCATCGAGGATGAGCCAAAAACATACAAAAAGGCCAAGCCCGTCAGCGTGAACACCGCAATAGTTACAAAGAGCATATTCTCCGGGCTTCCGGAAACGGACCACAGGTCCATAGGCGAAAAGCTTGACCTTTTCAGCTTCCAGGAGGTATCTCCTGGAATGGTATACTGGCACAGGAACGGCCTTACCCTTTTCAGGCAGGTGATGGAGTTCATGCGGGAGCTGGAAAACAGGTACGGCTACGATGAGATAAGCACGCCGTCGTTGGCGAACATAGCGCTCTGGCACGTCAGCGGGCACATAGACCACTACAGGAACGAGATGTTCGTGTTCTCTTCCGAGAGCGAGAGCCTAGGGATGAAGCCGATGAACTGCCCCTCAAGCATACTTATATACAAGTCAAGGAAGTGGAGCTACAGGGAACTGCCCTTCAGGACGGCAATCTTCGACAGGCTCTACAGGAACGAGGTAAGCGGTGCGCTTACCGGCCTTTTCAGGGTGAGGGAGCTTACGCAGGACGACGGCCACATATTCCTCAGGGAGGACCAGCAGGAATCAGAGCTTGCCATGCTGCTCAAATTCGTAAAGGAGGTGTACGATGCCTTCGGGATGAAATTCAAGGCCAAGCTGTCAACAATGCCGGACAACCACATGGGCGATGAGGCACTCTGGGGCAAGGCAACCGAAGCGCTGAAAAGCGCGCTGGATATCAACAGGATAGAGTACGAGACAAAGGAGAAGGAGGGCGCATTCTACGGACCAAAGATAGACTTCGATGTTATTGATTCAATGGGTCGCTCCTGGCAGTGCGCAACGATACAGATGGACTACCAATTGCCCTTGAGGTTCGAACTGGAATACACAGGCGAGGACGGGAGGAGCCACACCCCTGTGATAATACACAGGGCAATACTGGGAACCCTTGAAAGGTTCCTCGGTGTGCTGATAGAGCACTACCAGGGCAGGTTTCCCACGTGGCTCGCGCCCGTGCAGGCCAGGGTAATAACGATATCGGAGCAGGCGAACGAATACGCAAATGGCGTATATCGCAAGCTGAAGGATTGCGGCATACGCGCATACGCTGATCTCTCCGACAAGACGCTGGAGTACAAGATACGCGAGGCGCAACTGCAGAAGATACCATACATGATAGTCATAGGCAAGAAGGAAGTGGAGAAGAAGACACTTACGATAAGGGACAGGGACGGGAAGCAGAAGCACGACGTCCCCATAGACGATTTCATTGGCAGGATAACCAGCGAGATAAAATCAAGGAGCCAGGCGGTAGGGATTTGATGCTTGAAAATCAGTGATCAATATGTATGTTCTTGGAATATGGGACGGCCATGACGCAGGGGCAGCGCTCGTGGGCGACAAGCGGATAATATACGCCGCGAACGAGGAGCGCTTCACAAAGAGGAAGCTTGAGGTGAACTTCCCGTACAACGCGATAAATGCTGCGCTCGCATACGCCAACATAAAGCCGGACGACGTGGAGCACATAGCCTATACCACTACAGAATTCACCAAGACCCTGGAGCGCATGATACCCTCCATGAAGGAGAATTACTACAGGTTCAGGAGGAGGAAGATGCTTAAGCCTCCTTTCGAGAACGCGAGGCACGACCTCAAGTACACTCTCACCAGCATAGGCGTGCTCCCGTTGTGCAGGGAAATAAGCAGCAGCATAGTAAGCAGGAGGCTCAGGTCAGCAGGATTCAGCAGGTTCAAGCTGCACGCTGTTGACCATCATACGGCGCACGCCGCAACGGCCGCATTCACCGCCCCGCTGAAGAGCTCGCTCGTGATAACGCTTGACGGGCTCGGCGACGGGCTCTCCGGGTCTGTAAGCATACTCAAGGACGGGAAGCTGGACAGGCAGATGGCGATAGGCGCGCGCGACTCTATAGGCATATTCTTCGAGCAGGTCACAAACATAGTGGGTATGCGCGAGCTGGAGGACGAGGGCAAGGTCATGGCGATGGCGGACTATTCGTACCCGTTCGATTTCGAGGACAACAGGTTCAAGGACTTCTTCAGCGTGTCCGGAACCCAGATAGTGGCAAAGTACGGCCCTGTCAAGCAGTTCTCGCTTCTGCAGAGGATCGCATGGCAGATGCCGCGCGAGCAGTTCGCCTACATGGCGCAGCAGCTCGTGGAGAACGTGGTGATGAAGTTCACCAGCAACGTGCTGGACAGGTACGGGATCGGGGAAGTCACGTTTTCAGGCGGCACGTTCGCTAACATAAAGTCCAACATGCTGCTTAGGAAGCTGGAGCACCTGAAGCGCTGGTACGTTTTCCCGCACATGGGCGACGGGGGCATAGCGCTCGGAGCCGCGCTATACACCAACTACCTGGTCAGCGGCGCAACGAACTACGAGTTCACGCCTTATCTCGGCAACAGCTATACTACCGAATATACGGAAAACGCCATAAAGTCGGACAGGTCCCTCAAATACGAAATTGAGGAAGCGGAGAGCCACGCGAAGCACGCAGCGGAGCTCATAACCGCAGGCAACTACCTTATGTGGTTCCAGGGAAGGATGGAATACGGCCCGAGGGCTCTGGGAGACAGGAGCATACTCGCGCCGAGCGACTCCGAAGCGGTAAAGGAAAAGCTCAACATATACGTGAAGAAGCGCGAATGGTTCCAGCCGTTCGCACCGTCGATGCTTGAGGAGGAGGCATCGCGCATGCTGGATTACGACAACAAGGGATACGACAAGTTCATGACATCAGCCTATTTCGTCAAGGAGAGCCTCAGGGAAAGGGAAAAGTCGGTGATACACATAGACGGATCCGCAAGGACCCACATGGTAGGCAAGGAGAACGTGCCCTACATGCGCCTGCTAAGCGGCATAAAGAAGAAATCCGGCTACGGGATAGTGCTTAACACGAGCTTCAACATACACGGGATGCCGATAGTCATGACCCCGGAGGACGCGATAGCAACGATGAAGGCCACGAAAACTAGGTACATGTTCATGAACAACATATTCATAACGAACAGGGGTGGGGTGTAAATGCTGCTGCAACAAGGCTTACTAGAATACATATTCACCTTCGGAATAATAATCTCGTTCGCGGCACTGGTCCTCGGGATCGTGATGGACAGGAAGAACATAAGGCGAGTCCTTTCCGGCAGCGGCTTCATGGCAAGAGACGTTGCGATAGTCATAGGGATAGTGCTCGTATTCGTGTTCATAGAGATGTTCTTCGTCAAGGCCACCCAGCTGCTATTCTTCGATGACGCCATATACCAGGCAATGGCGCTAATGCTCATGCGCACCGGCCAGGCATGGATGTGCAATTTCGGCACCGCAAGCGCGTGCTTCACCGGCCAGATATTCCACGAGCCGATAGGCCTTTCGTTCAACCTTGCAATGGCCTTCGCCATATTCGGGGTCAGCAGGGCCTCGGCATACGGTACCCAGCTTGCGCTTGGCGTGATATCCGTTGCCATGGGCTTCTTCGCATCCCTGCTGCTCCTGAAAAACAAGAAGGCCGCATTCTTCACCGAGCTCCTCCTGGCGCTTTCCCCTGTGATAATAGTATGGTCAAAGCCCACGAACTCCGATCTTGCGGTCCTTGCATATTCGCTCATATCCGTGTTCTTCTTCATGGTTTTCCTGAAAAAGAAGACCCTGTGGAGCTTCTCCAACATGCTGTTCTCATTCTCGCTGCTCTTCTACATGAAGGTGGACGAGGTCATATTCATACCAATATTCGTGGCGTTTTACCTGCTGCTCGACGACAGGGGCATCGCAAAGAACATATCTGAAACGCTCAGGAGCGTCAAGGATAACTTCTTCAACACAAGGCTCCTTTTGATAATACTGTTCTTCCTGATAGCGGTAATACCCTCTATACTATATTCATACAACGAATCCCAGGTGGATACGTACGGCTGGCAGGGAACTGTAATACAGAACACCTGCACCAAGAACCTCTCCCCAGTCAACGTGACCGGCCCGATAAATCTCAGGAATTTCAATACCAACGTGTGCGCCAACGTGGAATTCTGGTTCAACCAGTACAATTCCGATTACGTGATGCAGCCGATACTGTTCACCGTGCTTGCGATACTCGGCGCTGCGCTCATGCTCCTCATAGGGAAGAGCAGGCGCATACTTGCTGCCATAGGCATATGGTTCCTGGTGTTCTTCTTCCTCTACACCGCATTCTACGCCGGCTCAGTAATATACGGGGTTGACTGGCGCTTCATGCTCAGCCTGATAGCGCAGAGCTGCATGCTCGGCGGCTTCGCGCTTGCGGAGATACTGGACCTAGTGGAGTACCACGCCAGGAAGCTGGCAAGGTTCTCAATCGCAATAAAGGCGATCGCAGTAATTGCGGTACTCGCGATCCTTGCAGCGCCGATATACCACCTGCTTCCGCTCATATCTGTAAACCCAGCAACGATACAGCAGGCAGGGGACGCCAGGTTCTACGAGAATTTCGTCTACAACAGCTCGTACCTGATACCGAGGAACTGCCTGATATACACGTACGACCCCACGCTCTTCCAGCTGCAGAACCTCACCGCAACGCAGATGGACAACCTTTACAACACGACACAGACGACCCAGTACATGAACGAGGGGAAATGCCTTGTGCTTGATTACGGGTACTGGTGCCATACGCCCAACAACGAGTGCAGCTACGCCCCGCAAAGCTACAACCTGGTGCCCCTGAAGCTGATAAACTACACGCCCAACAAATACGACTTCGGATTCTACTACGTCTACAAGAAGCAGCAGTAATCAGGGCTTCTCCCTACGCAGCATATTGGAAACTTCAGAGGAAGTTATCCCCATCCTCAGCTGGCTTGCTATGAAATCCTTCAGCTTGTCCTCGAACGATTCAGCTGGATTGCTGCACACGAGCAGCGCCTTGAAGGATATCGGTGAAGGAGCATCTGTCTTCTCCCGTATCTTCACGCGGGAGAATGTCGAGCTGTTGACCTCACTTATCTTCATGTTTGTGATGTACTTCTGAGCGTCCTTGGACATTACAAGTTTCTTGAGGTCCTTTATGTCCTTCCTGACGACCCTGAGCTCTATCGGCTCTTTCCTGTTGATTGTCGTCGCGAGCTCTACAGGTACAGTCACGTTGTATACGAGCTTTTTGCCCTTGGTCGTACCATCGTTTGAAGCTGTTATCCTCATGCCATCATGCCGGGACTATATAAAATTACAACATATATAAATCTTTTCTACATATGCCGTTAATGCAGATATACATTGGCGGGCAGGACTACACATGCCGGCATTTTTATTTCTTGCCTGCAATTCTATCCGTATGGACAGGTCCTCGCTGATACTCTCATTCGCGATACTCGCGCTCTATGTCGCCAACGTGAAAATCGGGGAGATAACCTACTTCTACCCGTTGCACATAATACTCCTCAACATCCTCGGCCTCTCCGCCGCGATCGCATTCTTCCTCGCGTATTCGCAGCGCGGGAAAGGCATAAAACTGCCTCTCAAGGGCAACGGGATGGTGATAATCGCATCGGTCCTGTTCTTCTTCGTGATAAGCTTTCAGCTGGTTGGCGTTGCTGTGCTCATCACCATAGTGGCATTGCTCCTGTCGGAATACCCGTCGAGGAAACTAAGGGGCTACAGGCTGTACATCTCATCGTTCCTGATAATAATACTCGCGTTTGCGCTTGTCTATGCAATGCTGTACCCATTGAGGGGGCTCAACTGGAAGGGGATAGACGAGATAGCCTACAACTACTACGCCTCTTACCTGCTATTGCACGGCACGAACCCGTATACGGTGAGCATGCTTCCCATACTTAGCGCGCACAACATAACGCCCACATACCTCCTCAACGGCTCAGTGGAAACCGCATACGACTACCCCGCATTCAGCTTCCTTCCGGTGCTGTTCATGGGCCTCTTCGACCTCAGGAACTTCATAGGCTTCGTCGGGATTGTCGCATTCATCACAATAGCCGTAGCATTCATAATATACAGGAAGGCTAACTACAGCAGAATGGCGCTTCTTCCGGTAGCTGTATGGCTCCTCGTCACCTACATATTCCTGGGAACCATAGACCAGTACATAGCGGTGGCGTTCTTCCTGCTCATAGCATATACGGAAAGGCGGAACATCATGCTTTCCGGGATATTCATGGGCCTTGCGGCAAGCACCATCCAGCTCTCATGGTTTGCGCTGCCGTTCTTCTTCGTGCTTGTGCTGAGGGAGAAAGGAAAGGAGGCGATGCTCAAGTCAATAATGGTTACCATATTGATATTCCTGCTTGCCAACAGCTACTTCATAATTGCCGCTCCTAAGCAGTTCCTCATGAACATACTCGGCCTTTTCGGCACCTCGAAGCTGCTGCTTGAGGGCACAAACATCGCGCAGGTATTCGTAAGGAGCTACGGCGTCGCATTATGGTACCCTGCGGTATTGTCGCTGCTCGCATTTGCGGTGTTCCTTGCGCTGTTCTACCTGTATACGTATACGCTGAAGCCCATGCTTGCTGTTGCCCCGGCATTCATATTCATGCTCTCATGGCACAACTTCCTGCTCTATAGCCTGCCGTTCGTGCCCCTCCTGATACTCCTGTGCTACGAGACACGGAAGGAGAATGTGAAGGACATTGCAAGGAATAGGTCTTACATACCGATAGCATTGGGCATTCTCGTATTGGTTGCCGTTGCGCTTGCAATCTATGCGCATTCGGTCTATGCAAGGGACAACACCATATCGATAAACGGCGCCTCTGTCTCGCTCGGCTACTCCGGCAATACCTACGGGTTCAACGGCATCAACATAAACGTTACTAACAACGGCGATTCGTTGGAGAACATAACCTTCTTCATGGTGACGGAGCAGAACGGCAGGGACGCCGTATTCCAGTCCGTATACCTGAACGGAACAGCTCCACATTCAACAAAGGTGTATTCGCTGCCTTATAATGTGCAGTCCCTGTCCGGAAGCACGAGGATATTCATACTGGCGTTCAGCTCAGATTACATAAGGAGCGCTGAATACGCCCTTGACCCGCAGTCTGGTTCAATTACAAAGATAACGTGAGTTCGCTGCAAATTGTTGGAGGTGAAATCAACGGGACACGAGATTAACAGGAGGGCGATATACACCATTGTCGCGCTGCTCATATCATTGTCGGCAACGACCTACTGGCTTGCGCTTGTGACGCATGCCTACTGGGCATTCGAGGACGGGAGCCTGGACCTCACGCACTATTCATATAACCTGTATTTCAACATCCACTACCTGCATTATGGGGGTATTGCGGGAATGCTGCAGTTCCTGACGTTCGGCAACCACATATCCCCGGATATGCTGCTCATGCTGCCGTTCTTCTACGCCTATCCGCATTCCTTGACGCTGCTGTACATCCAGACCATAACGATATGCCTTACCTCATTTCTGGTGTTCGCGATAGCGCGGGATCTCATAAAGGACGACAGGATTGCAATGGCGATGCTTGCTGCGTTCCTCCTGAACCCAGGAATTACTGGAATACTGACATTTGACTTCCATATCGAGTTCGTGCTCGTGCCTGCGTACCTTCTGGTTTTCTACTCGTATATGAAATCAAGGAGAAAGCTGTTTGCGGTTTCATTGCTGCTACTGCTGGGCGCTCTGGAAATAGCGCCTGTAATCGCCCTTACAATGGGGATAGGGCTTTTTTCGTACGAGCTGCTATCGTCAAGATCCAGCGGCAGGGCAATAAGCAGGGAAAAGAGGCAGATGATCGCCATCATCGTGCTCTCGTCGATTGCCACGGGTGCCATGTACTACGCTTCGATAAGGCTGCTTGCCGCCTCATACGGCTTGCAATATCCCGGAATACCGCAGTTTTTGCAGATAGGCACTGGCTCTGAAGTGGGATTCATCTCCCAGCTTCACGGCGCTGCGCTCAATCCGATATCGTTTCTGGGAAGCAATCTTGCAATATACTCCAATCCGCTTGCGCTTTTCATGCTTGCGCTCTCAATGGCAATAGTGCTGTTCGGGTTCGGCCTCTTCGCGCTGAAAACGCCATCCGTAACCTTCCTGCTTTCGCTGCAATGGCTGGTGCCCGTTATAGCGTGGTCAGGAAAGATAAAGTTCCTCTATACCGGCTACATGTACTACGGCTATACGCTGGGCTCAACAATCGCTGCATCCATAATCGGCGCAATCTCCTATGCCAGATGCAAAAACGGTTCAAGCAACATGTTGGACAGGAACGCCATAGGGGCAATCTCCGTCATAATAATCGCCTTGATGCTCTCTTCAGCGTCGCTGATATTGGCATATGCACCGTTGAAGTATCTCGCGACTTACGGATCCGCTTCACCAGAGCCGGGGTACAATCCCGTGCAGGTATACCAGATTGCGAGGCTCGTACCTCAGAACGCCTCGCTTATGACGCAGGACGTCATATCCCCGCATCTTGGCAGCAGGGAATACCTGGAAACCACAGCATCCTGGGAAATGGGCAACAGCACGTATTTCGTGCCAGATTACATACTCATATCGCATAACGCAAGCGACGCATACACGAACATCAGCTACTATGACCTTTTCCAGCGGGCCGTAGCGGCCAACCCCTACGTTGAATACGCAAGCAGCGGCAACGTCGTGCTCTACAAAAGAAAATAGGCACAATTTTTATCTTTGACAGCAAATGGCCGAAAGACATTTAAACCTATCTGTGATTTCATAGATAAGTATTTAAATGTGGCAAATTTATATATTAGCAGGAAACGGGGATATAAATGAAGAATTTCCTAAACAAAATCTTCGTGAAGACAACAAGCATAGCGTACTATGCGAAATATGTTTTGCTGGCACTATCCGTGCTCGGCCTGTTCGGAACATTGGCCACAGCACAGTTCACCACTGGTGCCGGAAGCGCATTATGCGTAGTGTTCAACTCTGTAAGGAACATTATATTCCTGCTGGGACTGACACTCATGATATTGGGTGCGGCTCTATATGCAGGCGCAAACATAATGCCGGCTTCGGCCAAGGGTGGCTTCCAAGGATACGGAATGGCCATGATTATAGGTGGAGTAGTTGGAGTTGCAATAGCAGTTGCGGCGCCATTCGTACTTAACCTTTTGATTGGTATTGGAGGCGGTGGTGTTCTCGGAAGCACAGGCTCCCAGAACATAGTAACAGCATGCGCAGGAATAGGAACCTTCTAAATTGAGTGAAGTTCCTTTTCTTTTTTTCTTTTTCTTTATTTTTTGATTTCTATCCGCTTATTGCAGGTATGCAAAGCAACCCGCCTTTCAGAATGCAGGGTGCTGTATTTTTATTATTTATCACCCATATACTCCGTATTTATGGGATCACATGCTAAACATACTGAAACACAGCGTCAATACGTATTTTTCCAACATTTACCTGATAATACTGTCATCGTTATCGTTCGTGATAGCGCTCATAATACCCCTTTTTGCGTCATTCCCGACGTACAACGACATAGGCGGGGTATTGCTCAGGACAGCAAGCATATACCTGAATCTTAACCCGTTCAACACCGCCATAATAGTGATATCCGTGCTGTTCTCGCTGCTCTTCCTGAGCTTTGCGATGGTTGCCATAAACATAGTGGTGAAGCACAGCAGGACCCAGACGAAGATAAGGGCCGAGGTGATAAGGGGAATAGAGAAATACACCGGCAACGTGTTCGTCATACTGTTCATCGCAACAATAGTGATGGTGCTTGCCAACATACTGACGTTCAACAGCGGCTATTCCGGGATAATAACGGTCATAGTCGCCCTTGCCATAACCCCGTTTGTGTTCTATGCTCCGGCATCCATAGTCATAGACGACGCGAAGCTTCTCAGGTCTGTAAGGGCTAGCCTGAAGTTCTTCGTGAAGAGGTTCGACTATTTCATAGTATGGCTGGTAATAGCGCTGGTGCTTCTCACTTTCTTCGATTTTGTATTCATAACAGTTTCAGGCACTGCGCTCTCAAGATATGTGATGCTCATATTCAGCTCATTGTTCATACTGCCATTCCTCGTGCTGCTTCAGGGCGAGCTGTACATTAGCAGATTCAAACTGCTTAAGGGCTAATGCAATATATAAATAACTTGTCTTGTTATCAATAAATATGTCTGCCTGTCGGTATAAGCAAGCCTTTATTATAGCGTTTGCTGTCCTGAGCCTTTTCCTTCTAAACTCCTATGCCCAAGGCGCAGGAACCGGGACAGGCGCCTCAATAGCCACTGTGCAGTGCATAATCACGAACAAGTCGACGACAATAGGTGCATGCATAGCATCGGCCCTGCCCCTCAGCCTTCTGGGCATAGGGGTTTCGCTCATGATAGTCGCGATAACCTTCATGATCAGCCACGTGCTGAACCATGCAGGGCTCAGGAGCTTCTACAGGTCCGAGCTCTGGGAGGTTGCCAAGAGCGGCATAATAGTCGCAGGCATATTTTCCGCTTTGATACTGGCGAGCGCAGCTGCTACGGCCCTTGCAGGATCCACGCCGCAGTTCTCGGGAGGGAGCCCGACAGCTGCAGGCACCACGATAACCAACAACCTTGCAAGCCTGTACACCACTGTCGAAACCAAATACCTTGTCCCACAGCTAAACGCATCGGAAGCGGCATTCGGCGCGATGCTAGGTCTCTCTGTAGGAACAGACCTGCTCAACAGCATAACCTTTGCAACCTGGCTGCCCATCCCAATACCCACGGCGGCGGGTTTCGTCGGCTCCGTGCAGTTCGGATCCGTAGCGCAGATATACCAGAGCAACTACCTATCAAGCATATACGGCTCGCCCGCGCTCTCCGTGGTCAATGCTGGAATAGACATAGAGACTACCGTACTGATAGTCATGCAGATGCAGCACGACCTGCTCTACACGATAGCCGCGATAGGCCTGGGCCTTCTCATACCAATAGGCATAATCATGCGCGCCATACCGTTCGTGAGGGGCATAGGCGGCACCACGATAGCATTGGGCATAGGGCTCTCCATAATATACCCCACGCTCCTCGTTGCTCTCAACCTTCCTGTTACCAACTACATATACGTGCTTACGTCGGCTCCGGCAGCGCAGGCGGCATGCCCGTTTTCGTTCAGCCTAATATGCACACTGTATAACAGCGTCCAATACCTGGTAAACACAGTCCAGAATGCCGGAGCAACTGTTGCCGGCGGCATTATAGGCGCGCCGATGTACCTGGCATTCGGCGCAAGGGCGTCGCTTTCCCTGCCACTCATATTTTCAGGTTTCTGGACGGGATTCAACTCGCCGCTGAATAGCGGGATATTCCCCGCACTAAACTTCGTGATAGACAATACGCTCATACAGAGCGTGCAGTTCATACTCTTCGTGATGGACATAATAATAGCGGTTCCGCTGACAGCAGGCATAGCAAGGCTGCTAGGCGGATCGTTGAGGCTTGGCGTGGGCAGGTTCAGCCTTACGTGAGTTGAAAACATGGTAAACACCTGCATATTGTACGGTACCCAAAGCTGGGCTGGCATCAACATAATGGTCGTGCTAATAACCTTCCTGATAGTTGCGGCGCTGTACGCCCTCAGCACCATATTCCCCTCGCTCACCAGGGCCAAGCTCCGCGAGGCCTCGAAATCCGAGCTTACCCAGGCGTTCATAAGCATAATAATCATAATAGTGCTTTCCGGTGTCGCGACAACCGCATGCAGCATATCCGCAAGCATAAGCAGCTCGCTCACGGGCCAGGCACTGAGCCCGTTCGGCTACGCCGAATACTATACCGGCAACCTCAGCACAAACACCGGGCTGAACCTGCTGACCAACATATACTCGACATCCGTGTCGTATTCCATAGAGGCCCACGTGCTCCAGGACCTGGGCTCATTCCTCAACGTAAAGACATCAAAGATACTGAAGATATTGTACACTTCCATAGGGCTCACCTCCGTTGTGAGCGTGTTCATTGGCGCTGTTATACAGGTAGGCGTGCTGTTCAGCATACTCAGTTCCCTTTACCTGAACATAATGGCGCCGCTGGTAACTGTGGTTGTCGGGCTCTTGTTCGTGCAATTCCTCGCGCTGCCGGTTCTCCAATACACTGCGTTCTCCGTCGTTCTCCCTGTGGCAATAGGCATGCGCTCAGTTTCATTCCTCGGGACGCATCTCAAGTACGCTTCCAATACCGTGCTAGCTATAGCCATAGCGGGGTACATTGTGTACCCGCTTATGGTATCGTTCAACGGCTACGTCATAGCGTGGATATTCTCCGCATCGAATCCGTCGTTCCAGTACATACACTCGACTTACGTAGTGCCTGCAATACCAATAAGCACGTTCTTCCAGAGCGCATCAACCGCATATACCGGGTTCTTCGGCACCATTTACAACGCGCTTTTCAACGGCGGCGTGCTCAATCCGCTTGTGAGCAGCTCCTTCCAGAACGGGCTGGTGATATCGCCGTGGACGATAGTAACGCAGGCGCAGCTCCTGGTGAACCAGACTGCGCAGTTCATATTTGCAGGGGTAATACTTTTCGTAATGGACCTTTCGGTAACCCTCGGCTTCGCGATGGGCCTTGCCAACGCGCTCAACGCGGGAATAGAGGGCGCAGGATCATTCTGGGGTAGTGTATGATGTTTCCGCTAGCTCTTATCGCCCGGGTGATGCTCCTTGCCAGCATCCCCACTGCTGAATCGCAGCTACTCCCCCTTGCTGTCACCGCCCTGATGGTTGATGCGCTCATAGTGGCTGTATGGTACCTTATCGGCTCCATGCTGAACAACAGCAGGATCAAGGGCGCGGCATTAAGCGAGTACTACCAGTTCATAGGAACTGTAATACTCATAGCGATAGTCATAGGCTCGCTCGGGGTAATCTCATCCGCGTTCTACTCCGTTTACAGCGCAAGCAAGCTGATGAGCCCCACAGCGATAAGCACCCTTTGCAACAACATAAAATCCACGTCGCAGCTTGACATAATAGGGAAAGGCAAGGACTCGCTGCTTGCAGGGGCGCAGTCAAGCTCCGGGCAGCAGTTTACCGGCATATGCGACCTTGTAAACGTGCAGGGCGGATCCACGCTTACGGAGAAGCTGGAGTATCCGATATCCGCGGTTACTGTCATTCTTGCCAACATGACAAACCAGACAGCGGCAAACCTGAACTACAGCTTCACGATAGACGCCTGGCTCGGGTTCCTCTCGCACCTAAGCCCAACGATCGCGCTTTGCATAGACAAGCCGCCGGTAGCAGAGGCGTGCCAGGTGCCCATACCTGGGGATTCGGCGCTCTTCTTCCTCAGGGTGCAGTTCACGCCTTACGCCGGGTACAGCCTCATCGTTAGCAACATGAGCCTTCTCGGGTCGCTGCTCAACCTTTCAATGGACTCGTTCATAGTGCAACTGCTCTTCATCACCATATTCCTGTATACGTGGCCGTGGCTGCTTTTCGGGGGGATAGTCCTACGCAGCACCATTTTCACAAGGCGCCTCGGCGGCATGCTTATAGCTGTGGCTATAGCCGCTATGTTCATATATCCCGCGGTATTCTCAATAGAGTACATGACGTTGGGGAACGGGATATCCGTGGCCCAGACATCGGGCCAGCCTGGAGGGCTCAACACCACGTACGGTTTCAACGCTATAACTGCGCTTCCGGCAACCCCTGCGCCGCCGTGGCCCAAGGTCGGTACCCCAGCAACCGGCAACTACGTGATCAATTTCTTCGTGGAGCCTAACATAAAGGCTATAACGTTCGCCAACGGCTGCTGGCCTGCGTCGCAGGGACTTCTTACCACGACCGGCCTTGTAACCGGCAACATATTCAGCACCAGCGTTCTCGGCCTCCCGAAAGGAACGCCCATGAACCTCGTCAGCGCCGAGAGCGCGGACATAGCCGGGCTTATGATACCATTCTCAAGCATACTCTCCGCGATAAACTACATAACCTCCTTCGCCCTTGGAAGCCCCAACTCGCAGTTCCCCATAGATGCATATTGCGCGCCGCAGGCCGCGCTCAATACGCTGTTTTCAATGCTTGATGCATACGGCATAATAGGGATAACGTCTTATCTGCTGCCGTTGATAAACATAATACTCACGATAACATCGATACAGGGGATCTCCGAACTGCTCGGGGGCGACACGAGCCTAGCAGGGCTGGCAAGGATATTATGAGATGAACCGATGAATGCAAGATGCCTAAAAATTTTCCTTCTCGCGCTCCTGGCAGCTACTGCAATGCTCTCCGTCGCAGGGGCGCAGCAGACCAGCTCGCTCTTCCAGTCATTCTGCGGGGGAACTGGTGCCGTGGGCTCCGGAGGCGTGATACCGTACAGCAGCATACTCTCCGGCCAGGGCAGCGGCGAAGCCGCGCTCATCAAGCTCTCGGCGCTCATAATGCTCACGATGCTGTTGATCATAGCCATAATGTACATGGTAAGCTACGTCTTCGGGCTGGATTTCCTGAAGAGGATGGCAAACGTGGAGTTCGGCGAGCTGCTGGTTACCGGGTTGGTAGTATTCCTGTTCCTCGGTTCGTGGAACCTTGCCGCTGCATCAACCAGCTCCACCACGTTCCTGCATGTTGCCGGCACGAACTTCGGCCGCAACATATACGTGGAGGACTGCACCTACCTTGCGCCAACCTCCATAGGGCTCATCATAGGGCCCATGCTCCTCATCAACGTCGCAAGGCTGATACTTAATACCGCGATAAGCCTCAAGATTACGATAGAGCCGTCGTTCTTCGGCGTTGCATTCAGCCCGCTGAAGGGATACACGCTGCTTGACTCGGTGCTGGGCACGCTGAGCACCATAACCGGAGGTTTCGTCATAACTATACTTGCAGTGCTGGTTTTCATAGGCTTTGTCTACGGCCTGTTCCCCGTGTTCCTGTATGCTGGAATAGTCCTCAGGACGCTGCCATGGACCAGAGCGGCAGGCGGCGCCTTCCTCGGGCTGTTCGTAGGCTTCTACATAGTTTTCCCGCTTGCGCTCCACCTCCTGCTCTCGGGATACGTCACAGCATTGCAGACAACAACGATAAACTCAAACCCCACGGCTTTCAACGCATTCATAGTCGGGATAGCAGCGGGAGCAGCTGGAGGCGGCAGCTCTACGGTCTCCAGCATACTGAGTACGCTGGCGAGCGCAGCGACCAATTTCATCGGCACGAGCGCCGGAGGCAGCTTCGGGCTCATAAACGGATACATATTCTACGTGATAGAGCCCGCATCCTTCACGATATTCGCGATAATAATATCGCTGATACTGGCGTTCGAATTCACTGAAATGACCGGAAGGATTCTCGGCGCGCCGAGCGTATCTGCGCAGAATATAATAAGTAGGATAGTGAAATAATGGTGATACAATGCAAGTGACACTGTATGCAATGCATCTGCAATCAATCGCACTTGCAACCCTGCCGATAAGCCCGTCGAAATGGGTAGTGACGTCGATGATCGCCGTCCTTGCGGTCATAATGGTTTCCGCAATGGTCTACATGCTTTCAGGCATAATACAGAGCGAAAGGGCAAGGGTCTGGTCGAGGTTCCAGATATACGAGGCGCTATTCTCAGCAGTTTTGATACTGGCATTCGGATCCATAACGTACATATTCTTCCTCAACCCGCAGACAGTTTACGGCAAGCTCAACCTTGTTCCATCGACATGCACATCAGCGCCGGATCTGTACCAGCTCGCGGCATGCGATGTTAGCCTTTTCAACAGCGCATCCTTCGCGTTTTCGGAGTATGCATTCTATGCCTCCTACCTCCCTGCCATAATCTCTGGCATAGGCCCAGAGTTCCAGATAGCGCCAATACCAGCGAGCCCCAGCATAAACATAGAGATAACCGCGGCCGGGCTGTTCCCGACAGGAACCACATCGCTGCTCGGGATACTTTACGCAACTATACTGTTCATGCTCATATTCAACCAGCTCCAGCTCATGCTCATAGCCGGGTCGCTGCTCTTCCTGTCGTTCTTCCTGACAATAGGGCTGATAGCGAGGACGCTCGGTTTCCTGAGGAGCTTCGGCGGCGCGATGATAGCGTTCGGGCTCGGCCTTGGCATAATATACCCTCTATTGGTAAGCCTCACTTACGGCTATGTCGATGTCGCGGCTAACCTGGTGTGCATGCAGACTGCGTCATGCGCATTGAGCAGCACATGGACCGCGATATGGACGACAATTTTCGGCGTATGGTCCACAGGGTTCAGCGCGATACCAGCCGCGGTTGGGACTCTGTTCACTGACATAGGCTACATAATAGCAGGGCTTACAATAGTGCCATTGCTCAACATAGTCATAGTCGATGCGTTCATAATCGACTTTTCAAAAGCTGTAGGGGAGCCCATGAGCTTCGGCCAGCTGTTCTCCAACCTGTTATGAAAAACGGTGCAAGCATGAAAACCAAAATACTGGCCCTTGCGGTTGCCGCAATCTTAGTCGTAGCGCTTCTCGCAAGTCTGCCGAGGATAGTCAGCGCGCAGGGTACAACTACAACGGGCTGCGGCCTTGTGCTCGGAAGCATAGCCTCTCAGATAAGCACCAACGAGCCATGGTACTGCCCGATAAACCAGCAGATATACTCGCAATGGGTCGGGTACCTCCCGCTTGGAATAGCAATGGTCCTCATATCCTTCTTCATAGCCGGGATAATATTCATGATCGGGGTGGCCCTCAACAACACTAGGATAAGGAACTTCGGGGTCGGCGAGCTCTACGAGGCGATAGCTACGGCCATAATCGTCGTGGCCTTCCTTTACCTTTCCGCAGTCATGTTCGGGCTCCTTCCGGGGCTGTACGTAGCCGATATAAACCCGTATGCCACTGCATTCAACCTCATGACAAAGACCATAGGCACAGCCGAGCAGATGTATACGTCGCTTTTCAACGTCTACTTCTCGCTCTCATTCGCAACTTCGCCGCAGGTGATACTCAACATCGGTGGGGCCCTGAGCGGCCTTGCGAAGACGCTGCTCAACTTCATAGGCTATGCGCCGCAGCTTTTCGTGAACCTTCTCACGATCCCGATAACGATATTCTTCCTCGACCCGGCAGTTGCCATAGGCGGCTTCCTGGTTGACGGGATAGCCGCGCTTTACGCCGAGTATTACCTGCTTGTGTTCTTCTCAGTTGCCGCGATACCAGTTTTCCTCGTTCCCGGGGTATTGTTCAGGTCGCTCTTCCCGACAAGGGCACTCGGCGGCATACTGATAGCGTTTGCGTTCGGGTTCTACCTTGTGATGCCTGCCCTGTTCGCAGTTGCATACTACTTCACAGCCCCTACGGTGCAGAGGGACATGGGACTGTCAACGCTGCAGATGCAGAGGCTCGGCAACACCGAGCAGAATGCGGCCTCGGCGACCAGCCCGCTAGCAGAGCAGCTCTCAAACGTGAAATCCTCGCTGAACGGCTTCTGGCTGCTGATATTCTTCTATCCGCCGCTCATAATAGCGATAACATACGCCGCGATAAGGGAGATAGCCAACTTCATAGGCAGGGCGCCCTTCACCGCCGGGAGGATGAGGAGCTTCATATGAGGGGCATGATCCCCGCGGCGCGGGGCTTTTGGGCAAATATGCCTGGAGCATGCGGCTCGATGGCGTTCACCTGCCTTACGAAAGGGGGAGCGTCAATAATAAATAAATTGCCTACAATCATATTAACCTGAGTCAATGAACCCGAAGATTTTGGTATTCATAGGATTCCTGGGGCTTTCGGTGGCCATGCTGGGACTAGCAATAGCGATGCCGAACACGATTTACTTCGTCGCGCCTAAGCTCCTCCTTCTGATACTCTCGGTGCTTTTCGACGTGCTGGCATTCGCATCAAGATACTACACCTACCTGATACTGCCGCTGGTGAGGCAGCGCAAAAGGCATGCGGTGATAAACGAGCACACCGCATACTGGCTATCAACCACAGGGGACTGCATAGTGAAGAAGGAGGGCGACGACTACATAGCAACCGCTTACATAAACATACCTCTTTATGTATCTGCGAGCGAGATGAGCGACGACGACAAGCTGATGTTCGCAAGCCAGGTAAGCAAGCTAGTCGGCATAAGCAGGGATCCTGTGAGGTTCACAACAGAGCTCTACCTCATGAACAAGGACGAGTACATACAGAAGCTGAAGGAGAACATAGTGGAGATAGAGGACGAGCAGGCAAAGATGTCGAGCAACAAGAAAACGCCGCCTAACGAGCTTGAGCACGTGAAGGGAAAGCTCTCCATGTGGAGGAAGATGCTTGACAACGTGTCCAACGGAACGTCCTTCGAGCTGAACACTTTCGCGACAATATCCGCAAAGGGCACAAAGGAATTCGAGGCGATAACAATGGTCCAGCAGAAGGCCAGGGACCTGATGAACGGGATGGCATCCATACTGGGCGTGCCCCCAAGCATAGTGGTAGGTAACGAGCTGCTCAAGTACATAGAGCCCGAATACCTGATACCATTCACTACGATAACGGAGCAGATAAGCAGGAAGATACAGCAGCAGGTGTCATAGATGGACGAGGAAGGGATAGTATATCTTGCACTGTGCCTTGCCATATCCATGGCTTCGCTGTCGCTGCTGTTCTACTTCGGCACCGGGTTCATAAGGATAATAGCGCTCATCATAATACTTACGGGAGTGGTGATGATACTCATACTGAACTTCGCAGATTACGTGCTCATATCCGTGGTGTTCAGCCTGCTAGGGATAACCTTCCAACCGGCGCAGGGATACACGATAATAAAGGAGCAGAACGCAGTCATAAAGAACGTAAACGGCCTCTTCTACGCAACAGGATACGTCACAGCGAACCTTTTCCCATACACGTTCAAGCTGGAGCTGGAGCCCAGGGAGGAGGACGCGAAGATGATGGCCGCGCCGGAAAACTGGGAGCGCGCCGTCATGAACCTCGGCTTCCCGTTCAAGTGGCACGTCATAGCGATGGGGCTTGACGTCCAGAAGGTGAGGGACGAGCAGGAGGGCAAGAGGTCGTACCAGGAGTTCCAGATGTCCAGGGCGCTGCAGAACCAGAACATAGACAGCGTCACGATATCCAACATACAGAGGAAGATAAACGTCATACAGAGGAAGATGGACAGGATATCGCAGGGCGAGAAGCCTATCGCTACGATAATGTACGTTGAGACAACCGCGATAGGCGTGAGCATGAAAGCTGCACTAGACAACCTCGCGCAGCAGATAGACGGGCTCCAGATAGCGCTCGGGTCCATGGACGTGGATTTGTCAAGGGTGTCGGGAAGGGAGATGTACACGCTGTTCAACTTCAACTTCTCGCTGCCTATATCGTTCGACGAGGCATCCGCGCACTTCGACCAGCAGAGCTGAGTATTTATAGGCTTGATGTTAGATAATAAGGGTAATGAAATATGACGCTGGTGAAACTTCAGCACATAATGAGCAACGAGATATCGAAGAGGTCGTTCATATCCAGGCCTCCGGAGCCGCCCGCAGGCATACTCATGGGCGACCCGTTGAGCTCGATATTCATAGGCACCACCAAGATATTCAAGGTGCCGTTCACCTGGTCCTATTCCAACATAACCAACCCGCACATAGCTGTTGTCGGGATAACAGGCGCAGGGAAGAGCTATTTCGTCAAGACGTTCCTGGTAAGGGCAAACTACATCTGGGGCACCAATGCGATAATAATAGACTTTGCTGGGGAGTACAAGGCATGGGTGAAGCAGAGCGGCGGCGTGGTGGTGTCGTTGGGAAAGGGCGACTACCTCAACATAATGGACCTATCCTCCATGAAGCCGCTCGACAGGACCAAGCAGATAATGACGTCGCTGGAGATACTTACCGACATATCCATGTATCCTGAGCAGAAGCGCATAACCGAGGAAGCGATAGAGCAGGCATACATAAACTTCGGGTTCTCGCTTTCGGAAGCGGCGCCTAAGAAAAAGGAGGTCCCTACGCTGCACAACGTCATATCCCTTTTGCAGGAGAAGCTGCAGGAGGGAACCTACGAGTACCCTGCGGAGCTGGAGAATGCAGTGTACAGGCTCAGGCAGTTCGCGCGCGAGGGCGAGGACTATTTCTCCAAGAAGAGCACGCTCGATCTAGGGAAGCTCTCACATTCCGGGCTGGTCGCGGTCGACCTATCAGGGCTTTCCGACGACAGGTTCAGGGCATTCGCCGCTCTCTTCATACTCCAAACGCTCAAGGAGATAATGAGGAGCGAGAACTGGAGCGAGTCGAAGGGGCTGAAGGCTCTGGTGGTGCTCGACGAGGCGTGGAAGGTCGCAAGCGATGACAAGAGCGACGCGATACTCATAGTCAGGGAGGGCAGGAAGTTCCAGTTCGGGCTCATAGTGGCGTCGCAGAACCCTACTGATATAAACGAGGCGATATTCTCCAACGTCGGAACCACATTCATACTCAAGATAAAGTTCGAGAAGTTCATGAACTACATACAGGGATCGCTTAACTTCTCCGACTTCATAAGGCTGGAGATAGGGAAGTTCGGCGTCGGGCAGGCTGCGGTCGACATGGCGTTCCAGAGCGCGATAAGGTTCCCCAGCGTGTTCATACTGGACAAGATATACGGCGAGGAGCCCCTATACGTTTACACGCTCGACCTGTCGGACGTGCTCACGCAGAGCGAGATGTCAGCAAACGTGCTGCAGAAGGACTACCAGTTCGAGAGGGACGAGCTGCGCAACAGGCTGATAGAGTACAACGTCGGCCTCGAGATAATAAACCAGATATTCAGCACTATGGACATGCACGACAGGACGATGAAGCTCCTCGACTTCCTGAGGATACTCAAGAAGAGCGGGGGCATAAGCATATCCAATACTGTGATATTCCTGAAGAGCCTGGGGATAGACGACCAGCTGATAACGAGGATAATAGCGAGCACAGGTGTTAGCGTTGAGTAAGCAGGATACCTTCACGATAAGCAGGACCGACCTGAGGCAGGTGCTCGTCGGGCTCGGGGCAAGGGAGAAGGACATAGGCAATCTGATAAGCCTTCTGGACAAGGCGCACAGGCACACGAACGTGGTAGTGTTCGCGAACATGCTGGAAAAGATGGGCATAGGCAGGGACAAGATGTCCAACGTGCTCAGGAGGATGGGCATGGACGACGTTACGATATCAAGGGCGTTCCGCATGGTCGACGAGAACAAGATAAGCGCGGAAACCGGAAGGATATACTATGCGACCGTTGACTTCAGCTGATTCTATGGGAAAACCTGCGTGCATAATCTGCGGAAAGGAGAGGGACGGGCTGGAGGTAAGGGACGACATCATCATAAAGTCACTCCGCTGGATAAAGAAAAACGTGACTAAGAGCCAGAAGAACTACAGGCTTGTTGTGTGCAAGGACTGCTTCCTGAGCTACAGGAAGAGGCGCGAAAGCTACGAGAGGAAGATGATGATATACGGCGCGATAGGCGTGATCTTCCTCCTTGCGCTGCTGGTTTCGGCAGGCGGTAGGCTGGGGGCCATAGGCGTAGGCATACTCATAATAATCGGGCTGCTCCTGCTTGCTCAGTTCAGCTACATGCCAGCCGTGAAAATGCCGGATGCGCCTAAGTCTTCGGGCAAGGGGAAAAGGCGCGGGAAAAACTAGGATGGACGTCGCAAAGCACATATAAAGCTATATAAATATACTCTTCATATATTCAGTCAGTGGAGGATTTTGATAAGGACAAAAACATAGAGTGTTTGCTTGCCTGATGAAGAAGCCGCATTTATAGAGCCGAAGACCGACGGGTTTGAGATAAGCGCGAAGCTCTCTGGAAGTTTTGACGAAATGTACAGGAGGCTTGGCAAGCTGCAGCTGTTCTCCATAAGCAAGTCAACTACGGGATTGAGGATGCTCCGCGTGGAAAGCCGCGACATACAGAAGAGGCCGTTCCTGTTCATGATATTCGACATGAGGTCCGACAAGCTTGCTGTATATTACACCATAGCGCTTGATGCGAGCCCGAAAATAAGGAAGCTATTCGTGCTGAAGACCCTTCTCGGGGTGCTGTCGCTCGTCTCCGATTTGTACAAGGCGGAGGACACAGAGCTCTTCCAGTACATGGATTCATCCATAGATGATGTGCTCAACTCCATAACGCAAAGCTACAGCAAGCTCTTCAACAACTACGATTCCCTGTTCAACGAATACAGGGAGGTGAAAAGGCTCAACATAGAGCTCGAGGCTTCAAACAAGAACCTCACAGTGCAGGCGCTCCAGTTCAACGACGAGAACGGGCATCTGAAGGCGGAGCTTGCGGCGCTGGAGGCGTATTCCGACAGCTCGCTCATGGTGATGGTGCAGGACTGGCTGGACGCGCACGATTCGGCCATAGACATAGCGGAGTTCGCCAAGAACTACAAGGTAACGCCCACAAGGGTGGAGCAGATACTGAACAGGATGGTCTCTCTAGGCTATATAGAGCTGAAGGGTTAGGCGTATGATTTACAAGGTAAGGATGAACCGAAGGCTGAGCAACGTGAAGGTCTACGTGGTGCTCAAGCGGCAGAACCAGAGGAAGCAATCCTTCATGACAAAGCTGTTCATGAAGATATTCAGGCAGGAGAACAAGGGCACCACGTCTGAATCTGCGGTAGATAGGCTGAGATGATGGCATACAATGACCAGGCTAAGGCTCGCGAGGGGGAAAAGAAGTCCAACAGGAAGCTCATTTTCATAATAGTGGCGGTAATAGCCGTTGCCGGGCTGCTTGCGATCTTGTACTTCACGCTATCCTTCTCGAGCATACTGAACGGCAACGGTGCGCAGCAGCACAAGGGCGCGCTGCCCCCCTCGGCAATAAACAACGCCTCGTTGGAGGAGCAGGACCTGCTCACGTACAACCTGGTCAAGCAGTACGTGCCATACGCGCTTGTGAACTATACCGTCACCAACGTGACTAACATAAACGCAAACGTGAGCCTCTACTATTATGCGCCGCCGAGCAGCATATTCATACTGAACATAAGCGACCAGTGCTTCAACTGCGGAGACACCAGCGCCATAGAGAGCGCGATGATAAACAAGCTGATGGCATACAACGTCATAGAGAGTCCCGCGAACCTGAGCGAGATATCCATAAGCAACGTGAGGTCGCTCCCGGACGATTCGCTGCTCATAGTCCTAAACGGCCTGCTCCCGTACCAGTTCCTTGCGCCCGTTAGCGCCAACACCACCGTGCTTGACACCCTAATGCAAAGGCACGTGAGCATCCTTTACGTGGGCCAGGCCTTCTCCAGCGTGCTGCTGCCCGATTCGGTCGTAATACCTGCGCAGCACATCCCCGGATACCTGTACACACTAAGGTATTCCGGCAACGCGATAAAGAACAACGGCTTCTACTTCAACAAGTCTACATTCTACTTCACCAACGGGAGCGTATACAGCGGCTACCTTACCTATGTCAACGTCTACAACGGCTCCATAGCCGCGTTCCCCAATACCCCGACCTCGTGGAAGACCTCGCAGGAAGCGGGCAACGACATAGCCAAGGCTGTGCAGGATATGTTCTGGCTCCCGAAATACGCATACGGTACAAGGACCGTGAACACAATAAAGCCCAATTCAACCGGCAGGATAGGCGTGGTGCTTGACAATCTGGAGATACCTTACAATACGACGTTCGTGGCAAACGTTGAGAGCAACGGCGCGATGCGGGTCGTGCTGACTGCCAACGCGACGTATTCCTACGGCAGATCCACAAGCGTCTACCAGTACATAGTCGCTAAGCCGCTGTTCTACGACAACGGGACCATAGGGATAAACAGGTCCATAATAACAAACCAGACTGTTCCACTGTCGTTCAGCATACACACGCATTCGCAGGTGCCGGAGAACATACAGCCCCACCTCTCCATATACAATTTGAACATGACGCTCATATTCAGCACGCCGCTTGCGTTCATACACAACGTAACCGACAATTTCACGTTTCTAATACCGTACCAGCGCCTTGTGCTGCAGCCCGGGCAGGGCTACGTTATGAAGCTGCACAGCTTCTACGGCCAGGAATACGGAGGCGCATTCTTCAACGTCTCGCCGCTCAACCTCTACCTCATCGGAGCCAACGTCAGCACAGGCAGGTTCAACTTCTCCGTGACGTCCAACAACCAGTCCGTTACCAACCTCAACTACACCATAAGCCTCAACGGCCAGTATCCCGAGAAGGGAACCATAAAATACGGGTTCATATCATACACGCTGCCGCAGGACGTGTCTGTTCCCAGGGGCAGCCTCAACTTCACGCTGAACGTATCCGGGAGCACGTTCTACTACCATACCTCCTACAACCCATTGCCGTTCAAGATAAACCAGCAGTACATCGAGGTGGTCGTGGTCGTAGTGATAATGCTCGTGATGATAATATTCGTGAAGGCGCCCTACAGGGACGAGTTCTACATAGATGTCCCGCACCTTCCCGAGGAAAAGAAGACGCAGGTGCAGCTGAAGGCGACTGACATAGTCAACGTCTTCGACAGGCTCAATACCTCGTACAGGTGGAAATACATGCCATTATCGAAGACTGAGGTGCGCTCGGCAATAGCTAGCTACATAAAGTACAACAGCATACCAGTGAGCCTGACGTACAGCAACGTGGAGCAGATAATAGGGCAGCTCACAGTGAAGAAGTACCTGGTGAGCGCCGACGAGCTGTACGCCCCTGTTGAATGGGTAACCGGCAGCGGTCACGACATAGAGTACCTATCCACGTTCAAGAAGCTGAGGATATTCCTTGTCACGCACGCGTTCATATTCACGGACATCGACATAAGCAAGGAAAGCGACGTAGTCGCTACGCTGCACGGGGAGCGCAAGTACATAGTGCTGTACTCCAAGACGAGCAAGTTCCAGAACATACCCATATACCCCGACTGGAAGACCTACATAGTTTTCCTCAACAATTACAGGCTGGAGGAGTTCAGGAACAACCTTTACGTTTCCACTACCTTCGAGGCCGAGGAGCTCAAGATGTACATGGCGGCGGATCACGTGAGGCTGATAGATGCCGACAATCCGGAAGGGCTCCTCAGCTAAACCTAAAGATACCAGACTCTATAAATAATTTAACCGCGGATAGTATACAAGCAGGGAAAAGGGTGATAGGATGGACAAGAAAACGATAGCTTACGTGCTAGTAGCGGCGATGCTTGCCGTAGCCGCTTCGGGCGTGTATATCGCGGCAAGCGGCGCCTACAGGTCACAGCTGTTGCCTATGGCGCCCTACAGGGCATCGGATGCGAACTCTTTGCAGACTGCAAACTCAACAACGGGCACAACAGCAAGCAGCACTACAATCAGCAATGCTGGAATGCAGGCGCATGAAGGGGGTGCTGATTCAATGATATACATAACTGGCGCAAGCGCATACGTGGGGCCCAATTCTGGACACGAGAACACGACGCTGCTTGGGGTATCAGTCAGCAACAACGCAAGCGTGCCCATAGCTGTGAAAACCGTAACATTCAAGGGAGAAAACGGCAGCAGCATTACGTTCATGATAAACCCGTCCAACAGCAGCATGCAGCTGCCCACGCAGCTGAATTCCAGCTCCGGGTTCGTGCTTGCTCCGCACCAGAACACCACATTCGTGTACGACAACTACAGCAGCTCAATGCTGGCTGCTAACCGCACCTACTCCGTTTCCGTTGCAGGGAGCAACGGATCCTACGCTACATACGCGAACCTTACCGCAATAAAGTCGGGATGAGCCTGCATAGGCCATGCCGGTGCCTTGCGCACCGGCGAATATTTTCCATTCGGTGATTGTATAATGAAGGCCAATTCTGGAAACGAAGGCAGCGCCGCAAAAAACGGCAAGCTGCCAAATGCGCAATTGAGGCGCGGCAGAACGGATGGCGTTACCGTGCTCTACATAACGAGGCACGCAGTCACTGCGCCGAACCAGGAAGACCTTGTGCAGGGCAGGAGATACGATTCGGAAATATCCGACGCGGGGAAGCTGCAGAGCGAGGAGCTCGCAGTGGAGCTGCTGCGGCACAAGATAGACGTAGCATACTGCTCGAGCATGAGGAGGTGCAGGCAGAGCATAATGCCGTACAAGAACAGCGCCGGCATAAAAGTAAATTACGTGAAGGATCTGGAGGAAAGGGACTACGGCGTTTTTGACGGCAGGCCAGGGAGCGAGTACAGGGAATGGATAAGGAGGAACGGCTTCGAAGGGAACTACAGCTTCAGGCCGCCCGGTGGCGAGACGTTCCAGGACCTGAGGGCACGCGCACGTGCAGTTATGCGGGAAATACTTGCCAGGCACGGCGGCGAGGCGATACTGATCATGGCGCACTGCGCCACGGGCGTGGCTATAATGCTGAACCTGTTCAACGAGAGGGAAGAGGGCAACTACGTCAAGTACATGCTGAAGAACTGCGCGCTCTCGGTAGTTGAGATAAGATACGGCAGGCCGCACCTTGAGCTGCTGAATTCCACGGCCCACCTCAAGAATACGGAAAGCACTGGAAAGGCAAGAAGCCCGACGCCATAGAAATGAATCATGCGGATTGCATGTAGACGCACTGCACTGCGTTGTTGGAAGGGCAATAGTCCTGGGCGCTGACGTTGACCAGGTAGGTCCCGGGCTGGGAAAGCCCCTCCAGGTACCCGCTAACGTTGACCGGGGTATATGCGGTGACGTAGCTTATCCCTGCGTTTGTGTTTATCGTGAATATTATCTCGTGGCCCACGCCGTTGGTCTGGTTTCCTATGTATATGCTCTGCACGTCCGGCGGTACCTGTATGAGCACCAGCTGCTTGGCGGGATAGCCCTGCGAGCCTACGGATGTGGCTGCCGTTGCAAGCTTTGCAGCTGTTCCCTGCGCCTCCGTGGCCGAAAGCGTGGAAGTCGACGTGGATATCTGTATGAATGCGAGAAGGATTATGGGCAGGAGTATTATGAGCCCGAAAGAGAGCGTGACAAGCAGCTCAAGGCTGGACTGCCCCCTTGGGTCGCCGCGCCTCCTGTTGTTGTTCATTCCATCGTGTCCTTTAGCGTATTTACCTTCTTGTGGGTTATTATGCTCTCCTTTTCCTTTATTATCCTGTGCTTAAGCTTCTTGATCAGGTCGCTCAGCGCGTCATCGAACAGGTATTTCGTGACATGCATTGATATTATCCCGTGCCTGCCCAGGGAGAGCCTGACCTGCAGCTCGTAGAGCTTGCTCTTGCTCCTCTTGACCTTGAAGGTTATGTAATCCACGTCTATGCCGCTCAGCCTCTCGATGCTGTCGACAAAGGACCTGAGCTCCTCCCTCGCATCGTCCTCGTACTGGTAGGTGTTCGCGTCGAAGCCGGACATGAAGACCTTGCTGGGTGCAACACGCTGCTTCACCAGTATGTTTTCCATCACGTCCGTTACTGTGAGGATGCCTATGGGGTTGCTGTTCTTCACAACGACCAGCGATGATATGCTGTTCTCTATCATGTCTCTTACCGCATCGGACAGCGGCCTGTTGTACTCTATTGACCTGACATTAGGCTCCATCACGCTGCTTATGGATATGTTTGAGGGCTTGTAAACATCTGTCTTCAACTGGGGAAGCCGCTCCGAGCCCTTCGCTATCTCGTTTGCCATGTCGTAGTTAGTTATGAGCCCCACGAACTTGTCGTTGCGCAGGACAACCAGCCTGTTCACCTTCCTTTCGCGCATGGTGCTCTTGGCCTGGGCCACGCTTGCATTGGCGTCTATCGCAAGTACCGGCGTGGTCATAGCCTCGCCCACCTTCATGTTTTCGAGTATGTTGAGCGAAAGGAGTACCTTCAGGAGCGTGCTTCTTTCGAATATGCCTATTATCCTGCTCCCTGCCGAGAAAGGCAGTGCCTTTACCCCGAGCTTGTAGAAGTAGTTCACGAGGTCGTATATGGAGGTGCTGTTCGTTATCTTCGGAGTCTTTATGCTGAACTTTTCCACCTTCTCGTTCGCTGGCAGCTTGAGCCCCTGCAAAGCCCTGTATCTCGTCCTCGTATCGACAATCCCGTAGTACTCCTTGTTCTTTGTTATCACTATGGCGGAATATTTGTTCAGGTAATGGCCCGCCTTGGACATCGGCGTCCTGTAATCAAGGTTTATCGTGCGTGATATAAGCTCCTTTGGTATATTTTGCAGCCTCTCCATCCAATCATCTATCCTATAAGTAAATAAGAAAATATATAATAGTCTCTGTGTAAATCATATCAGGCCAGGATGGCAGATCGGCTATGCGGCCGCCTGCAGAGCGGCATAGGGGGATTCGACACTTTTTACCAAAAGCGATACTTCCCCTCCTGGCTTATCACACGATCTGCAGCCAATGAACCGAACAAATATATATCTTGGAACCTATACAAAATATGTGATAGAATGGCAACAGCATTGCTGCGCCCGGCAAGGTCCGAGGACCTGGCGGATTACCTGGTATATTGCATAAGATCAGGGGGAAAGATAACCCATGTCAACGATTATTCATTCGAAAATGCACAGAAGAACATGCCCAAGCCCGAAAAGGTGACGGCGCTGCTCCCGCTCCTGGATCCCTCATGCTCCCTTCCTGAGCTGCATGAATTGGCCAGGCTCACCGAAAGCATGTCCGCCGGATCAAGAAGGCAGCTGGAGGGGCTGAAGCGCAGGGAGGATGACATCACGAAATGGCTGGTGCCCGAAGCCCCAGAGGAAATAAGGAGGCAAATCGACAGCATATCAAGAAAAATGACAAGGGAGGAAAAGGAAAAGGTCATAGAGACGCAAAACCACACCCTCCTTATATTCGACAGCGAGGTGTACCGCCTCCAAAGGGTCCTCTCGCCCGGCGATGCAAAGACACTTGCGACATTCATGAATAATTTTTACTATGCGGAAAAGTCCTGCGAAATAGTTGGGGAACTATGCGGCAACGATGCAATAAACGTCATAGTGCCAAGGAATCTCACGGTCACGACATTGGAATCCAGCCATAACAGGATAATGAGGATGAAAAGCCCGCTTGAAAGCGCGTTTAACCCGGTATATGTGGATATCCCTGCGATAATGGACAAAAAGGGCATACACCTTGGAATCCAGCACCTGGACCCGCGAATCCACTCACAATGGGGCGAGTTTGCGAGATGCGCAAAGATGTACGAGGCCCGCATGGCAATGCCTGCAAACGCGTCAGGGCATGCAAGGCCCTGGTATACGCGCCTGAAGGAAATGCTCGGCTGAGCTAAGGTTAAATAACTGCCGCTTTTATATAATACCGCGATTTGCCTAGCGTCCTGGCAATGGCTGGTAATGCTATGAGATGTCTGCTCTGCGGCTATGAGATGAAGTTCGTAAAGTCATGCAGGCAGAAGTGCAAGAAGTGCGGCTATGAGATAGACTGCGAGGACGGCGGTTTCGACGAATAGCATGCGCTGCATCATGAATGAGCCGCAGCGTTCGCGGCGCATCGCCCTGGCCTTTGCTGCTACGTCTTCGCCTGCGACTTGCCTGAGTAGCGCTTTGCATAGTCCGTTATGACCGGTATCGTAATGTCGTTGCCGTTGTAAGCCTCAAAGCCCACGTAAAGCCCGTACAGCCATATGAACAGGTTCAGCAGCGTCCCGAGCGTGCCTATGAAGAAAAGGCCGAAGGAGATCACGGTGAAGACTATGGATACGATTATCATGAGTATGCCGAGGAATATTGCCTGCATTGAATGTAATTTCAGCCTTTGATCTTCTTCTCCTTTCAAGAAGAGGACGACTATACCTGTGACCAAGGAGAGGAAATAAGCAATTATAAACCAACTCCTGTTGTCAGGCGCACTTGTGCTGGATTTCTTTGTTGTGGATCTTGTTGCCATTATAATGACCCTAGTAAAAAGATACGTTTGTTGGCTATTTATAGCTTATGCAACTGGCCAGAAATAACCGAAATCAGCGATATGCTCAAACGTCAAGCACGACAGTGGCGCTTATGCCGCCCTTTGCCCTTTTTATGCCAAGATTGTATCGCGATACCCCCTTGACGTCAAGCTTGGATGCGGCGCTGCTCTTCCTCTTGCCGTGTATCGTCATGCTTATCGAGAAAGAGCCGCCATCCCTGCCTATCCGGAGTTTCGAAACCCTGTATGCGAAAATACCGCTCGAATCAGCTACGGACAACGCGTCCTGCAATGAATACCAGAGCAGGTCCTCGATGCTGCTGGCGCTGTCCTTCACCACGAAGGACTCCTCCTTTGACCTTGAGGCCGAAGCCTTATCCGTATACGATATCGTGTCAAACATGCCGAGGAGCGCGTTCCTGAAGCATGATTCCACAGAAACGCCGTAGGCTATGTACTCGACGTCCGCTGTATGCTCCACGAACCTGTATTTTTTGCTGTTTCGGATTGTTGCCATTGCACGCACCTGTAATATATTTATAAACCTTATTATAATTAATAAACTAGAATCTTATGGTCCTGTGACGAAAAGAGTAACTACTGAAACGTGATGAAGCCCATCTCGGCTGAGGACTTTGCAACGGTTGAATTATGAATGGAAAAAAAGCGAAGCTATTCGGAATCGCGATAATATTCGCGGCTTTCTTGGGGGTATCAATCAATTCCATACTTGCCACGAATCCGAGCATACTCGACACGGATTCCAGCACGTACATAATCGTAGTCATGCTGATGCTCCTGCTGTTCATAATATTCTCTTCAAAGGCTGAGCTTGATTTCTCCTTCGGCCCCAAGAACGCCGCATATGCAGCATTCATATTCGTCGCATATGCGCTCCTGCTATCTTCCATGCGGGTTGCGCTATCGTCCGCATTCCTGTCGTACAGAATTGACGCGCTGCTCTTCCCGCTGCCGATGCTAGCGCTCGTGGTGCTGGTATTCGGAATCAAAGGCGCAAGAAAGCTTTGGCCACTAATCGCATATTCGGTTTTCGCATCCCCGCTGCTGCTGGTTCCGGTCATAAACCTGAGCGCCGCGTTCGCGAACCTCAACGCCCTACTCGTATACGCGATAATCAAGGGCATCGGGGTCCAGGTGCTGCGCTCCGGGTACGTGATAACTTCGGCCCTTGGATCCAGCATAACCATCTCGACTGCATGCGTGCCCATAGGCACTTTCATAGCATTCGTGATGTTCCTGATCCCTGTCGCATATTTATACGACGGCTCCCTGAAGCACAAGCTCTACTGGATTTTGTCTGGATCCGCGCTGATGCTGTTCCTGAACTTTGCAAGGATGCTCTTTATAGCGTTGATCTGGGTGTTCTACGGCCTGGATAACGCGGTGAACACCTTCCATGTATTCGCCGGGCAGTTGATATTCTACGCGGCGATAATAATCATGATGCTTGTTTCCGGAAAGTACGGCCTCGGCCTTGCCAGGCGCGCGAAGAAATCTAGGCGCGGAGTCGCTGCTCCAGGAATAGCAGCCGGCAGGCTGGCTGCGGCAACGGTGGTAGCTGCTGCTTTTGCGATTGCCGCATTTGCCCTGAATTACGGGTATTACAGCGACATACACGCATCGTATGCACTGTTTGCAGGCAATGCAGGGGTCAATGCAGTGGCGCTTGGCAACAGGATAATAGGCAGCGTGGCGAATTCAAGCGGCAACGTTACTGTAATAGGATCCACGTCCATCGGCGAAATCTTCCTGATCGGACATGCGAACGATACGGACTCCACCTACATCATAGCTAACGCATCCTACTCTGCAGTGCCAAAATACAGGATTCCAGGATACACGCCTACGGGGCCGCTGCACTCATATCTGCTCAGGAACGGGATCACGATAAACGCGCAGGACGCATATTCGGGAAACAGCACGTTCGAGCTTAACTATTTCTCGATACCGTACAACATAAGCGGCGAATGGGTAATGGTGAACTACGTTGCATTCAGGAAGACGATTCCAGGGAGCACGCCAAGCTGCAGCGCGATAAACTACGGCTCCATCGGCCCGGTCAGCTATTTTGAATCGGAAATATACAATCTTGTAATGATGCAGCGTACATCCAGCGAAGGATTCATATGCGAGGGCTACGCCATAGCATCGGGATAGTTGTTTACATGGACAAGGCTAGGGAAATAACGAGGCTCAATGCTGCATACGGAAAGCTGCCGCGAACGGCAGGGCGCTGGCTGCTCAGCAGGAGATTCGTGCCGGCGGAGGGCCCGCCGGATGCTGAGGTAATGTTCATAGGCCAGGCCCCGGGGCGAAACGAGGACATGCAGCTCAGGCCTTTCATCGGCACGAGCGGAAAATTCCTTGACAGGCTGATGGGGCTTGCAGGCATTGAAAGGAAATCCGCCTACATTGCAAGCGTGGTGCAGTTCTTCCCGCCGGAAAACAGGATCCCGAGCGACGAGGAGATACAATTATGCAGCAGGTTCCTTTTCAGGCAGATAGATATCGTAAACCCGAGGTTCGTAATCCTGCTGGGATCTGTTGCGTGCAAAACCGTGCTAGGCATGGAAAAAATAGGCTCCATTCACGGCACTGTCGTAAAAAAGGGCAACAGGACATACATGCTGAGCATGCATCCCGCGGCCGCGGTAAGGATAAGGAGCAAGATGCCTGAGATGGAAAGGGATTTCAGGCGGTTCAGGAAGATAATGAGCAGGAAGTAGCTAATGCTTTGAGTCCCCCCTCCTTTCCATGGGGAAGAGTATAACCTCCTTTATGGAGCTCTTGTCGGCGAATATCATCACCAGCCTGTCTATTCCAAGGCCAAGCCCTCCCGTTGGGGGCATCCCGTATTCCATGGCCTCCACGAAGTCCATGTCAAGCGGCTCGGCATCCCTGTCGCCAAGCTCCGCCTTCTTCATCTCCTTCTCGAAATTCTCCCTCTGTATTACCGGGTTGTTGAGCTCCGAATAGGCGTTGGCTATCTCCATGCCTGCTATGTACAGCTCGAACCTTTCAGTCATTCCCGGATCGCCGCGCTTGGGCCTTGTCAATGGGGAGGAATCCCTTGGATAATCGATCACGAACGTAGGCTGCACTATCCCCGGCTGCACCAGCGCGCTGAACAGCTTGTCATACGCATGCACGCGCGTCATCTTCCCCTTTTCGAACCTTATGCCGTGGCTTCCCGCAAGCTTGAATAGCTCGTCGTCGCCTATTCTGGTTATGTCAACGCCAGTCTTCTCCTCTATGCTCTTCATGTAGCCTATGCGCCTGAACTTTCCCCCGAAGCCTATCCTGCCGCCCTGGTATTCCGTTTCATGCGAGCCGGTCATGCCCTTGCATATCGCTCTTAGAAGGCTTTCAGACAGATCCATCATGTCGTTGTAATCTGCGTATGCCTGGTACCATTCTATCATCGTGAATTCCGGGCTGTGCGTGCTGTCTATGTCCTCGTTCCTGAACGCCTTGTATATCTCGTAGACCCTGTCGAACCCGCCTATTATGAGCCTTTTCAGGTAGAGCTCGTCAGATATCCTCAGGTAGTGCTCCTCGTCAAGCGTATTCACCCTCACCTTGAACGGCTCGGCATCGGCACCGCCGTAGAGCGGCTGTATTACCGGCGTTTCGAATTCAAGGAAGCCCTGCCCGTCAAGAAACCCTCGTATGAGCGATATTACTCTGCTCCTCTTGGCGAATACGTCCCTTGACTCATCGTTCATTATGAGGTCAAGGTGCCTTTTCCTGTACCTTGTCTCAACGTCCTGAAGGCCGTGCCACTTGTCCGGAAGCGTGCGCATAGCCTTTGAAAGCAGCGTATACTCTATTGACTTCACGCTTATCTCCCCCGGCTTGGTCTTGAATACGGTGCCCCTTACCCCTATTATGTCGCCCGCATTCAGCCTTTTTGCCTCGCCGAATGCCTTTTCGCCTATGGCCGAATAGTCGAAGTATATCTGTATCCTGCCCGTCCTGTCCAACAAATCCGCAAACACAAGCTTCCCGGATTTCCTTATGGCAACCACGCGCCCCGCCACGTTCACCTCCTTGCCCTCGTACGAGTCGTATTTTCCCTTTATCTCCTTTGAGAAATCCGAGACGCGGTACGAATACGGCAAGCCGGACAGTAGATCGCTGAGTTCCTTCAAACCTGTATCCATTCAATCATATAAATGGGCGTGTAAAGATATAAAAATCAAATATGAACGCTAATGTTTTAGGAAAAGCATTAGAGCCTGCGCGTAGCGCAGGCCCGAACTTTACTGTGGGGGTGAAACAATTAGCGTGTTAGTCGTCTTGCCAGCATCAAATTTGTAATAGACCTTGTGCCCCAACTGGTATCTCTCCAACAGGCCAAGCTTGTAAAGCTTATTCAGCCTAGCCGAAGCCGCATTCCTGCCCTTGTAGCTCATCTGCTTCTTTATGTCGTCAGCGCAGACCATGCCATTGCCATGCAGCTGGATTACCTGCATTATCTGCGCATCTAACCCGGAAATCGGCTGTACCTTAACAAGCTTGTTTTCCTGTTGGTAGGGTTCCTGGTCGTCTTGCTCATAGTATTCAGTGTTAATGTTGCCTTCTATCCTCTCAAGCTTATCCGCAATCGCCTTGAGTATCATCGTCGTGTTCTTGTTCTCGTTCATCATGTACTTGAGAAGCGTTATGAGGCTCGAGCCGGTTTCCTCGGATCTCGCCTTCTCCTGCAGCGCCTCCCTGAACTCCTCGCTCCTGCCGGACATCCTGCTTATCTGGCGCTTCATGTCCTGAAGCTCCTTGTCCAGTTCCTTTCTTGAGCGGTTATTTGACATGCAATCCCAATCCAATCTTGATGCATTCACGAAACATGCACGGAACAATCATGAATGAATCACGACTTTATTGTGGATGAAAAAGTATTTAAACCTTTCCAAATTGCGGAACTGACGAAAATTAGCGGAATTTTCCATCCCTACAGGCATTTTGTTTAACATATTCAACGCGCATTTATTAAATGCTTTTATAATTTTCCGAATATAATTCTACCTGTACTTTTCGCAGGACGGAATTATGGAAAATATTAATATCCGCAGAAGCATAAGGTATTGGGCCGGTTGATAGGATGCAGAGCGTTAACATACCCCGCGAAAGGGCGAGGAAGCTGAGGGGGCACAAGGAGCTCGTGGATAAAATAGAAAAGCTCTGCGGCTGCAGCATAGGCTTCGGGGACGATGACATTATAGAGATAACAGGGGCTGCGTTCGCTGAGTACTCCGCGCGAAACATAGTGTATGCATTCGGGAGGGGCTTCGAATGCGACATAGCATGCAAGCTGCACGACAACGAATACTACTTCAATTCCATAGACCTCGCGCAGCTGATATCGAGCGACAAGCGGATAAAGCAGGTGAAGGCTAGGATAATAGGCGAGAGCGGAAAGACCAAGCGCTATATAGAGGGGGTGAGCTCCGCGAAGCTGAGTGTATACGGTGATACCGTAAGCTTTATAGGGACCATAGAGGAAATAAATGAGGCCGAAACCGCAGTAAACACCCTGATAGAGGGCGGCACGCACAGGCTCGCATATGCAAGGATGGAGGCAGCGCACAGGAAAAACAAGGTTGCCGCCAAAAAGGCAGGATTCTAAGGTAAGAAAAATGGAGACCAGGAAAGCAGAGGACATATTCAAGGAATTCAAGGAGCATTCCATAGCGGAGTTCTTCAAGAAGAACAGGCAGATGCTGGGATATTCCGGGAAGGTGCGATCGCTGGTTACTGTTGTCCACGAATGGGTGACCAACTCGATAGACGCATCGGAAGAGGCCAACATACTGCCCTCTGTGAGCGTTTCGGTGAAGCAGGTGGCGGAGGACAAGTACAGGATATCCGTATCGGACAACGGCCCCGGGATACCAAGGAACTACATAGGAAGGGCGCTTGCAACGATACTCGCAGGCACAAAGTTCCACAGGTACATACAGCAGCGCGGCCAGCAGGGCATAGGCGCAGCAGGGTGCACGCTGTTCTCCCAGATAACGACGGGCAAGCAGATATTCGCTAAGTCCTCAACAGGCACAGGGAAGGCCTATTCATGCAGCATAGCGATAGACACGGTCAGGAACAGGCCCGTGGTCAGCGACATGGCACCCATAGACGAGGATTTCAGGGGCCTGTACGTTGAGGGCGAATTCGCAGAGGTGAAGTACGAGAACGGGGACCACGGGATATACGAGTACATAAGGAGGACTGCCCTCTCCAACCCCCACATAGAGATAAAATACACGGATCCCGAGGGCAAGGAGAACGTGTTCGTGAGGGCCATAGAAAAGATGCCGGAGCGCCCGAAGCCCACCAAGCCGCACCCGCTCGGATTGTCAGTCAACGACCTGCTCGAGTTCGCGCAGGTCAGCGAAAGCAGGAAGGTTGGATCGTTCTTAGTAGATACGTTCTCAAGGGTCACGCCAAACAAGGTCGGGGAGCTCAGGGAGCTAGCGGCAAGCGTTGATTTCGACAAGGACCCCAGGTCGCTCACCTGGCCTGACGCGGAGGAGCTGATAAAGGCTTTCGCGAAGGTGAAGTGGATGTTCCCGGATGCAACACAGATCAAGCCGATAGGCGAGGAGCAGATAAGGATAGCACTGAGGAACATACTTGACCCGGAATACATGAGCGTAGTTGAGAGGAAGCCCGCGGTTTTCAAGGGCGGGATACCTTTCGTTGTTGAAGCGGCAGTTGCGTTCGGCGGCACCGCAGGCAAGAGGACATCCGAGGGATATTCCGGCACAATACTGAGGTTCTCCAACAGGGTGCCGCTGCTGTTCGATAGCGGCTCCTGCGCTATAACCGTTGCAGCCAAGGACGTGCAGTGGAAAAGGTACAACATAGACCTGGATAGCCAGCCTGTGAGCATACTGGTAAACGTCTCCTCGGCGCACATCCCGTATTCCGGGGTTGGAAAGGAATCCATATCACAGGAAGACGAGATAATGGAGGAGATAAAGCTCGCGATAATGGAGGCTGCGAGGGGCGTGCAGAGGTACATAAGCGGGAAGCAGCGCATGCATGAAGAAGCATCCCGCTACAACACCATAATGAGGTACACCAAGCAGCTCGCGCAGGACCTTGGCGAGATGACAGGCGAGGACCGGAAGGTGCTGGAAAGGAAGATAGAGGAGCTCGTCGCAAAGCACTATCCCAAGGCGAAGAAGGAGGAGGAGCAGGAAAAGGAATACGACGAGCTGTCGGTGAAATCAGACTCCGACGAAAAAAAGGATAAGGAATAACCGCAAGATCAGTGCGGGGCCATGCCTTCATGCACGCTGTTATCTCCTGTTTCCCCGACTACCGCATGCTCAGGCCTGCAGAAAATCCAGAATACCGCGGCCGCAACAAGCGCTATGCCTGATGCGATGTACAGCGGGAACACCGGTGAAAATGCTGCCGCCATGAATCCCGCAATAACCGGCGGTATCATCTGCGCGAACGCAGCCACGCTTGAATTTATCCCAAGTATCTGGCCCTGTATGGACCTGTCCGCTGATCTGCTTACCAGGCCTGTGAGGTAGGCCTGGGTTATGCCGTTGAATATCGCGAATATCGGGTATATGACTAGAAGCTGCCACGGTGCCGTGGGGATCACAACAAGGAAGAGCGCGATCGCAGTAGCTATTAGCGATATCCTCAATATCTGGTATTCCCTGTTAGCAGGGAGTTTCCTTGTTATGAACAACTGGGTGAATGCTATCCATATGCCTATGTACGCGAAAAGGTTGCCTATGCTGCCCTGCGTGAACCCGAACTTGTTTATGTAGAACACCGCAATGAAGGTGGTGAAGAAGGTGAAGCCCATCTGGAACAGGAATACGGTGCTTAGGACAGCGCGCACGCTCTTGTGCTTGTATACCTGTATTATGTTCTCTATCGATCTTAGCATGCTGACATGCAGCGCCTTTGCCCTCTCCTTGAGCGTTTCTGGAAGCACGAGCAGTATGAGCATTAGCTCGGTGAAGCTGAGCATCGCGGCGAAGTAAAACGGCGTGGATGCGCTGAACCAGCTTACCAGTGCCGGATTGGAAAGCTCGCCCCCGAGGAACGGCCCTATTATGAACCCAAGGCCGAACGCAGCGCCTATCAGGCCGAAGTTCTTGGCCCTGTCCTTGGGCTCCGTCACGTCGGCTATGGAAGCCTGGGCGATGGCGATGTTCCCGCCCGTTATCCCGTCAAATGCGCGGGATATGAAAAGCATTGGTATGTTCCTGAAGAGTATCCCGAGGGCGAATATTATGTAGGCTATCGCGCTCCCGGCAACGGAGATCGCAAGCAGCTTCTTCCTCCCGAACCTGTCGGAAAGCTGCCCGAGTATCGGCGCAGCCAGGAACATCATGAGCGGGTATATGGCCGTAAGCAGTCCAAGCAGTATGTATCCGCTTGCAACCGAGCCGGCCCCGGAAAGCAGGAAGTACTGCGATGCCGGATCAGCGAGCAAAAGCGGTATTACCGGTATGAGTATGCCGAAGCCCAGCAGGTCCACGAATATTATAAAGAATATTACCACTAGGGTGTTGTTCTTCAGCTTTTCCATCATTCTACCCACCAAATGAGCCTATACCCTAAAGGTTCCTACCAGAGCCTATTTATACCTTGCCGGAATCACGTGTGCCTGTTCATACAATAAATGCATTGCTGCATTCGTACGCTCACTTCATGAACTTGTTGTATGGCACAACTGCATCCAGATGCAGCGAATACGTGTTCCTGTACAGCTTCTTTCCGCGCTTCATCCCGTAGAGCCTGAACGACCTTGTAGGCTTGAGGCCGTAGTCCTTGAAGAACTCGTTCATCATGAGCTTGTCGCTCACGTAAACGTCCCTGCCCTCATTTACGTCCTCTATCTTTGCTATGAAGCCACCGCGCCTCTGCACGTACTTGGTCACCTTTGCTATGAGGTTGTTTATCCTGTACATGTCCCCCCTCAGCTGTATTACCGCTTCGTAATACCCTGAGCTTATCCTGTAGCAGCGCTGGCATGTCTCGTGCAGCACCTTGTACTGCAGCCTCCTCGGGAAGCTCACCCTCTCGCCATCAACCTCGAATACGAAAACCGCATCGATCTCCTTTCCTGTGTGTCCTATCACCTTGACCTCGCACTGCAGCCTGTGCCCCACCTTCACCGCCCTCGAAAGCGATGCGTTGCTCATCCTCGAGAAGGTCTTGCCCTCCTTTATCCGCCTGCAGAACCTGCACTGGTATATGGAAACTTCTTCAGGAACCCTCTTCTCCAGTTTCTTGATTACGCAAAGCTCGCAGAAATTGCCTATGAACCTTATCTCGTCGCTTGAGTTGTTGCAAAGCGGGCAGTATATTGTCGTAAAAGCACCAAAGGAACCTTACATTAATTGTTTTCAAGGAATTTATTTGTTCGCAATTCTATGCAGTGCACCTATGAGTAGTGCCTGCTCAGTATCGCGCTGTATGCCGGCCTCGTCACGAGCACGCCGAGGAGCGCGCCTATTATGGTGGATTCGGAGAACCCTACAACTGTTACCAAAGAAGTTGAGAAGAACAGCGGAAGCATCGCTATGACCAGCAGCGCCGCATCCGCCCATATTATGTAGAACGCGTTGCCGAGAACGACCTTTGCTGAGGCGTTCTCCCCCTTCTCGCCGAGCATCTCGTCGGTTATGATTATCTGGGCATCTACCCCCGTACCAACGACCGCTATCATCCCTGCGACCGCAGACAGGTCTATGGTGCCGACGAGGCCTATGATAGATATTATGATGAAAAGCTCCATTACCGTTGTTATGAGTATCGGTGCTATGAGGAATATGCGCCTGTACCTGAACACTATGAAAAGGGAGACGAACGCAACGGCGATTAGCCCGGTTATGCCGCTTATGTACAGGAATCGCTGGCCAAGGGTAGCCGGTATCGTTGTTGGAGTCCCTGCTATTATGGCGACAGGTAGAGCGCCGCCGTTGAGTATGCTGGCTATGGTCTTAGTCTGGTTCTGGGCGTACTTCATCTCGTTCTGCGGCGATGACTGCGGGGAAACCCCTGATATCTGGTAGCTCTGGCTGGTCGTGCCGTTGGTTATGGATGGATTGAGCAGCGGGGCCGAAAGGAGCCCGACAACAGGCCAGGACTGGACTATGCTGCTGTTGATGGATATCCTCGTGTACTGCGGAGTCATGTTCTTCTTGCTCTCCAGCCTTACCGTATAGTTGTTCGCTATTGCGAAGCCTATCAGCGAGCCCTGCAGATTTGAGCTTGCTATGACCGTCTTGTACCTGCCGTTGTTAGCTGCAAGGAAATTCTCTGCGCTGCGTATGCTTGAATTGGAATTCGTGACGCCAATGACAGGTATAGACTGGTTCCCGGAGTTCAGGGCAGATTGCATCGCAGCGAGCGATTCTGGCGCGGTTAGCCCTGCAGTGGTGTTTCCCAGGTCGGAATAATTCATGAGCACCACAGTGGAGCTGGGCCTGTCAAGGAACATGTACAGAGGCTTGTTTGACTGGCCGAAAACCGTCCTTGCGAACTTCACCGAAGCGGCCTGCGTCACGAAGAACGTTACCGTCCACGTTACCGTATTGTTGCTCGTCTGCTGCGGGGAAAGCTGGCCTATGCTGCCCTTGAGTATGTCGCTGCCGTTTATCGCCTCCCTGCCGTTTACAATCCCCTCGAACTTGCCCTGGCTCTGTATGATGTTTATCGTCTGGTTTATCTCTGCGGGCGAGACTGACGGTATTATCAAATAGACGTGGGAGTCCCCGACGCCCTCCACGGTGACCTGCTTGAGCCCGAAAGTCGAAACTCGCTGCTGCAGCGCAGATATCAGCGCGCTCATCGCCGTTACGTTTACCGGATGCTCCAGGGTTATGGGTATCTGGGTGCCGCCTATGAACTCTATGCCGAAGTGTATCCCGTAGTGCAGGTCGAGCACAACCAAGGCCACGACTATTATTATGAGTGGCCATATGCGCCTGTCCTTAAGGTAGCCCTTTATGCTGTGGCCCTCGCTCATTTGTTGTGCACCTCCTTCCTCTGCTTGTACCACAATATCATCGGCATGTTCGCCATCCATGTTGTTATGAGGTCTCCTATCAGACCTACTAGCACTACTCCGGATATTTCAAGGTATGTTGGTATGAACGCGTAATACGACACCGCCAGCAGTATGCCGAAGGATATTATTGCGGTTATGGTCATCGTGGATCCGGTCTTGAAGGACGAGAACGCCCTTTCCGCGGATGTGCCCTCGCTCCTCTTCAGCACCCTTATGCCGGAAAGCATGTCCGTGTCTATGGAATAGCCGAGAAGCATGAGAAGACCGCCTACCGATGCTATGCCGAGGGGTATCCCGAAAAGCCCCATTGCGCCCAGTGCGACTATTATGTCGTTTGCGGCCCCGAAGACAACCGCAAAAGCTGGTATCGGGGTGCGGAATACGGCGAAAACGGCTATCGCAACAAGTATGAACGCGACTATTATTATCGTCTTCATCTGGTTAAGGAAGAATGCACCGAGCGTGGGCGTTACCTGGTTGTACGAATAAGAGGAAAACGGTAGTATGGACTTGAGCGTGGATATTATCCTGTTCTGGTAGACGATCGATGCGTTGGAGTAGCTTCCCTTTGCGACGTTAGTCATGGATGCATAATCAGTTGAATTGTAGCTTACGTTGCCTATGAACGGCCTCAGGCTGGAAAGCTCGCTTGAGAGCGATGCAGTGAAAGAGGTTATGGACTTCTGCTGCTCAATCCTGGAATCGGCCAGGAGCGTCTGTATTGTGGAGTTGTCCGGCTGCGTGTTAAGCTCTGTCTGGTATGCGGATATGTTGAACGTTGCAGAGGTGTAATTGCCGTATGCGCTGTAGAACGCCAGGAGATCAGCTTCCCCCGCAGCTATGCTGCTGTTCTCAGCCATTGTTATGGATATGCCCCCGGGAGACCTGGACACGCTGGCCTGCGCCCCGGGTATCTTGGAGTCGACCATGGATGTCAGGGACCTTATGTTTATCGTGGAATTGGTGACCAGCTGCACGCTGACCCCTCCCTTGAGGGATGAGTCGAGCTGTATGTGCGAGATAAAGTACAAACTGATTAGAAGCATGGCTACTGGTACGATTATGTATAGCTTGTAGTGCTTGCTTTCGTATATATTCTTCATTAAGACCAGTAAGCGATATTATTGAATTATTAGGCGGAAACAGGCAGGCAGCCCCAAACCCGTGATTCCATTAATATTTATAAGGAAAAGCTTAAAAGATGTTATGAGGTCGCGCTGAAGGCCGAAACGGGCCAAGAGGTAGTCATATGGCAAGGAGAGTATCGAGGAGGAAGGAACCCAGCAGGGATTTCTACACGCTCAAGGAGCAGAACAAGATAGACTCCGGAATATTCGATACTAAGACGATGGTATACCTGAGCAAGTTCTACAACAAGGGCATAATAGGGAAGCTCGACTTCATGATAGCGAAGGGCAAGGAGGCAAACGTGTACGTCGCGCAGCCCGGGACCTCGGATATCGTAAGCGGCTCGAAATTCATAGCCATCAAATTCTTCAGGGTGGAAACCACCTCGTTCTTCAACATGCAGAATTACATAGTGGGCGACCCGAGGTTCTCCAAGATCAGGCTCACGAAAAGGAACATAGTCAAGGCCTGGTGCATGAAGGAGATGGGCAACCTCCGGATAGCGAAATCGGCAGGGATACCGTCACCTAGGCCGTACATGGCGAACGGAAGCATACTTGCAATGGAGTTCATAGGAAATGACGACGGCGTACCAGCACCGCAGCTGAAGGACGCATTCCTGGACAACCCCGGGGCGTTCCTTGACATAGTGATAGATCAGGCAAGGAAGCTGTACAGGGCAGGGCTTGTGCATGCGGATCTGAGCGAGTACAACATACTTGTGCATGAGGGCGAGCCGCATATGATAGATTTCGGCCAGGCTGTCATACTCAAGCACCCGAACGCGCAGCCGTTCCTGGAGAGGGACGTGAAAAACATGCTATCATATTTCTCGAAAAGGTATTCCATAGACATGAACCCGGAAAAGGTCCTCGAGCGAATAAAGGGATGAAACGAATCGCATGCATAGGTTAAAATTAATTCAACGAGCAATCCAATTGTGACCCAATGGATGGCGATAAAATAGTGCGCGAGCAGCTGCTGTCGCTCCTTAAGGGAGGCAATGCGCACATAAGGTTCAACGACGCGGTAAGGGGCTTTCCCGCCAAGCACATAAACTCGACGCTTCCCAACGTCCCCTACTCCTTCTGGCACCTGCTGGAGCACATGAGGATAACGCAGAATGACATACTCGATTTCATAGAGAACCCAAGGTACAGGTATCTTGGCTGGCCGAAGGACTACTGGCCAAGAAAAGGTTCAATGGCAACGAAAAGGGACTGGGGCGATTCCATAGCCTCATTCAACAGCGATTCGGAAAGACTGCAGGGGATAGTGCGCAATCCGAAAATTGATCTTTACGCCAAGATTCCGCACGGGACAGGCCAGAGCATCGCAAGGGAGATAATGCTTGTCGCGGACCATACCGCTTACCATCTTGGCGAGTTCGTAGTAATGAAAAGGGCCATAGGGGAGTGGAAGGGGAAATAGAATCTGCCGTGTCATCCAGAGACTGACATTTTCCTGAGCGTCATCCTAACCGCTGAATCCATCGATGCCTTTTTCCAAAGCTCCCTTATCTTCAGGTATTCGCTGCTGGTTGCTGGGCTCCTTGCAGCTATTGAGCACACGTCCTTGTATTTTTTTATCGATTCCTCGTAGGTGCCTATCCTCTTTGCTACGTTTATTATCTCCTGCTTGTCGAATCCTATGAGCGGCCTGATTATGAGGCGCTTTATGCCGTACTGCGACGATGTGAGGTTTCCGACAGTTTGGGACGCGACCTGGCCCAGGCTCTCCCCGCTTACGATGCATCCGGCTCCCTCCTTCTTCGCTATCTCCTCCGCAATCCTGTACAGGAACAGCTTGAATAGGACAAGCTCGTATTTCCTAGGTGTCTTCAGGGCAGCAGACTGGAACACGTGCCCTGGCATCAGGCAGAGCTTGTAATCATTCGAATAGGATGAAAGTATCCTGCCTAGGCTCTTTATTTTCGATAGCCTCTCGTCGCCGTTGTCCGGGAATGCGTGCACGTGCATATATATCGGCCTGAGGCCCCTCTTCATCGCGTAGAAGGATGCCACCGGAGAGTCTATGCCCCCTGAAAATAGGACTACCGCGCTGCCCGACGACCCGACCGGGAGCCCGTTAGCTCCGCCGATCCTTTCGGTGTAAAGGAATGCGACATTCTTCGTTGCATTTATGTAGAGGTCCTTCCTCGCATCCTTGTCTATCTTGAATTTTAGTCTCTTGGTGTTTTTTATGAAATGGCTTACCACATCGGAGGAATCGAAGCTCAGGCTCTTCACCGACCTGTGCGGCACTATCCTTACCTTGTCCGCCCTTTTCAGCATCCTGTTTGCCGCATCGACCATGGAATCGAGGTCGTTGCCGCACGTTATGACAGGGGAGAACCTGCTTATGCCGAAAACCATTGATAGCTTTCCCTCTATCGATTTCCGGTCGGAACTACTATCGAAGACCAGGAAGAACCTGTCCCTCATGTGCCTGAGCTCCGAATAGCTCTCGCCGCTCAGGGCTAGCCTTACGTTGTCGTAAAGACTATTTACGAACGAGCTCCTGTTCCTCCCCTTGAGCCATATCTCGCCGAAATGTATGAGTATGCCTTCGTATTCATTCATGGGCACCACGAACAAAAAGCAATATAAATATCCCTTCCTATTATTTATCTTAAGCTATTAAACATATGTTTGAGTGTTTGAAATGAATCTTGACATAGCTGGATCCTTCAGGAAGTTCATAGGCAATTCCAAGCACGTGATGAGCGTAAGCTACAAGCCCAACAGGGACGAGTTCAACAAGGCAGCAAAGCTGATAATATTCGGCATACTGCTCATAGGCGCAATGGGCTTCGTGCTTGCGCTTGCAATATCGATAATAATAACCGGATCGCTGTCACTTATATAGTCATGGAGATAGAAATTGATTTCACCAAGTCCGCACAGGAGAACGCGAACGAATACTACAAGAGGTCCAAGAAGCTTGCGCTGAAGAAGGAGGGCGCGGAGAAGGCTATAGTAGAGCTCCAGGAGAAACTCTCGGCCGCAAGGTCCGACTCATCCAAGAAAAGGCAGGAGCGCCTGGTACTGAAAGTGGTAAAGAGGGAGTGGTACGAGAAGTTCCACTGGTTCTTCACCAGCAGCGGCATGCTTGCGATAGGCGGAAGGGACGCCCACCAGAACGAGGCGCTGAACTCCAAGCATTTCGAGGAGAAGGACCTGTTCTTCCATGCGGATGTCTTCGGGGCCGATGTCGTAATACTCAAGGGCGGGGCAGCCTCAGACAGGCAGGTCAGGGAGGAGGCCGCGCAGTTCGCCGCATCATATTCAAGCGCATGGAGGGACGGGATGCGCACCGCTGATGTATATGCGATGAGGCGCGAGCAGGTGAGCAAGTCGAGCAGCAAGGGATCCCTTGGCACAGGGAGCTTCCTTCTCAGCGGGGAGCGCGACTGGTACAGGGGGGTCCAGCTGTCGCTCGTTCTTTTCGTGGAAGGCGAGCGCATGCATGCGGTGCCTGAGTTAACATTTAAAAGGCTGGGCAAAGATAAGGTAACGCACGCGAAGGTAACGCAGGGCAACTACAGGAAATCCGAGGCCGCCAAGAAGATAGCCGCCAAATTGGGCTACATGGACATAGACTCGGTGATGAGGTGCCTTCCTGCAGGGAGCTTCAGGATAGAGTGATGGTGAATAATTGGCGGGGAAATTATCCATAAGGAACGACAATCTTGTTTTCGAGGTTGAGGGTATCGACGAGATATTCGCGATAAAGCGCATAATAAAAATTCCGCTGAAGCACGTGACTTCTGTGTCCTCAAGCAGCATCGGCTGGTTCAAGCCCATACCCTACGTAAAAGTCGGCGGCACCTCCATTCCCGGTATGGTGAGGGACGGCAGGTTCGTAACCTCAAGGGGCTGGGTGTTCTACGTGATGCACAACCCGGAGAAATGCATATCAATAAGGCTCAACCACGAAATGTACAGGACTGCGATATTCGAGGTTCCAGACAAGAGGGCCGCGATATCCATGATCGAGAAGGCGATAAGGGCAAGGAAGAAAAGGAGGAAATGAGAGCAGCCCAAGCTCTGCACAGTTAGCTTTATGCAGGGAGGGAGATTTGAACTCCCGAACCCGCTAAGGGACAAGGCCCTGAACCTTGCGCGTTTGACCATGCTCCGCGATCCCTGCGATGAACCTATTAATATACTTTAACTTTTATATAAAGTTTGGCATTGGTATAATAAACAATCGGTATTTTGATGGCAGGCGATGATAAAAACAAGGTCAGTGTCGCAGTTGCAACAGCTGTGGGCCTAGGCGCGATAATAGGCGCTGGGATATACGTCCTGAGCGGCACCGCCGTCGCGCTTGCCGGGGCCGACGCGCTGATAGCATTTGTCATAGTCGGAATCGTTGCGTTCATAGTCGCCCTGGAGCTGGGGGAGCTCGGCTCGCTCATGCCCTACGTAAAGGGCGCATCCTATTCATATACGTACAACGCCCTAGGAAGCCAGCTCGGTTTCATAACCGGGATGCTGCGCTACATGGCGCTTGCGACGTCCATATCTGCGATATCGCTCGGGTTCGGATCCTATCTGTCAAGCTTTCTAGGAATCCCGATAGCTGCATATTCCATACCATTCGCGATAATACTCATAGCTGTCCTATCGCTGGTCAACATGCTCGGCGTCAAGAAGGCGGCGCAGACGGACTTCGGGCTCGTGATAATAAAGATAACAATACTCCTCATATTCATAGGGTTCGCGATATTCATGGCCGCGACAAGGGTGCACATAGGGCCGTCCAACTTCAGCTTTGACATATCAAGGGGCGGTGCCGCCGGGATATTCGCCGCAAGCGTTGTGGTGTTCTTCGCGTATTCAGGGTTCCAGTCCATATCCACGATAACGGACAAGATAAAGAACGGCTCATCCGGTTACGTGAAGGCGATAATAGCCGCGGTGATAATAAGCATAATAGTGTATGCGCTCGTCGTGTTCGCGCTATTGCTGATGATGCCTGCAGCTTCCTACAAGATAGCAGCTGATCCGCTGTCGTTCGCGCTCAAGAGCACCGGCGCCCCTGTATGGCTGTTCAGCGTAGTCGACATAGGCGCGCTAGTGGCCACAGCATCGGCAACCATAGCAATGATACTCAGCTCATCGAGGTCGCTGTACCAGATGAGCACCGACAGGCTGCTTCCGAAATTCCTGAGGAAATACGACAAAAAGAACGACATCGCAACTAACGGCATCATAGTATCCGCAATAATAGGTGTGGCGATGCTCTTCTCAGGCAACATATACATAATCGCCTCGATAGCCAACTTCGGCCTCATGTTCGATTACCTGCTTATAGGGTTCGACGTGATACATTTCAGGAGGATAGGGAGCAATGCTCCGTTCAAGATGCCGCTGTATCCCTACCTCCCGATCATAGGCATAATAGCGATACTTGTGTTCTTCACCGGAATGCCGAAGATAGCGCTTGTAGTTGGCGTGATAATGATACTCTCCCTGATAGTCGTGTACTATTCGCTCAGGGAGGCAAGGGAGAAGAAAGTGATAAGGATAAAGCTGTTCGACTAGCCAGGTGATCCGATGCTCATAGGAATAGTAGGCGCCCCGAACAAGGGCAAAAGCACGCTGTTTTCCGCGCTCACGCTTAACGACGTGGGCATAGCGGATTACCCGTTCACCACAATAGATCCCAACAAGGGGATAACATACGCCACGAGCAAGTGCCCGGAAACTGAGCTAGGGACAAGGTGCGGCGCAAGGAACTCCCTGTGCCAGAACGGCATAAGGCACATACCTGTTAACGTGGTCGATGTAGCTGGGCTCGTAGAGGGCGCCCACCTAGGCAAGGGCATGGGCAACCAGTTCCTCAACGACCTTGCGGCCTCCGACGCGCTGATGCTCGTGGTTGATGCGAGCGGCAAAACGGATCCAGGCGGTAACCCGTGCGAGTCGTGCGACGCATCGCCGGAAATAAGAATGGTCAAGGGGGAGATCGCTGACTGGATTGCATCGATAGTGAAAAGGCACATGCCGCAGATTTCGAGGAGACAGGACGGGATAAATGCGCTTTCCGAGGCGCTCACCGGTCTGAAGGTCAACAGGGACGAGATAAAATTCGCCATAGAGTCAAACGGTATCGCAGATGCAAGGATTTCATGGAGCGACGAAGACACGAAGAAATTCGCCGACAAGCTCCTTGAAATAAGCAAGCCCATGCTGATAGTCGCAAACAAGTGCGACGTAAAGGGCTCGGAGGGGGAGGTAAGCATACTGAAATCGAGCTTCGGGGAGGCCAATGTGGTCGCAGTTTCAGCCGCGATAGAGCTCGCATTGAGGAAGGCGGAGAAGCAGCACATGATAGAGCGAGCCCCGGGCTCAAAGGAAATAAAAATACTCAGTCCAAGCATGACAAAGGAGCAAACCGACGCACTGGGCTACATGCAGGACTTCATAAGGAAAAGCGATGCAAGCGCTCAGGGGCTCGTCAACCACGTCGTGTTCAATCTGCTCGATGACATAGTCGTATATCCCGTAGAGGATGAAAACAAATATACGGACCATTTCGGGAACGTGCTGCCGGATGCGCTCCTGATGAGGAAGGGCTCAACCGCCCTGGACCTCGCTGCTAGGATACACACCGACATAGCCAAGAATATGCTGTATGCGGTCGATGCGAGGAGCAAGATGCGCCTTGGCAAGGACTACGAGCTCAAGCACAACGACGTGATAAGGATAGTCAGCGCTGCAAGATGACTATCCGTGCCTCCTTTCAGCCGAGAGGATCGCGAATATCGGTATGACTATCATGTTTATCGCGAAGGGTATGACTATGAGGTACTCGGAGAACGTGACCACGCTCAGGTTAGCGAGCACGCCGCCGTTGGAGAACCTCATCAGTATGTAGATTATGAATATGGATATCGAGTATACCAGCGAGGTGTAAAGCGCGTTCAGGAGCCCCTTGTAGGCGAGCACCTGCGACCCCTTGCGTATGTAGCTTACCCTGTCCCCGACCCAAAGCGATATGACCAGCGGCATTACGACTATCCCCGGTATGTATATGAGGTAGTTTGCGAAGTCCTCCAGTACTCCCTTGAACAGCACGCGTCCGTAGTGGCTTGCAAAAGGCAGTATCACGAGCTGCAGCAAAGCTGCTATTAGGAGAAGGCCTACCCAGAACATCAGCGGGCTCTCGATGCTTATCGTTACCTCTTCATCCTTCCTTTCCTCCTTGTTCTCCGCCTTGTCCTTCCTGTAATAGCTGTCGTAGGCCACCGAATCACTTTTCTATATGAGCAGAAAAGATATTAAAGTCTTGCATAAAATAGTATAATGATTTGATGGCAGACTTGTACACGCCCCAAAGCTCCGCGGGCATACAGAGCTTCTACGACGCACCGACCAAAGGGCCGAAGGTAAACCCGAAGCTGCTGCTTGCGATAGTCATAATATTCACCATAGCCATACTCGTGGCGGACCATTTCCTTTATTGATTCCCGGCCTCAACGCGCAATAACCGTGCGAGGCTCAATGGGTGAAAATCCTACGGCCGGCAGCCCAACGGATGCGATGCAATGCATGTGATCCAAATGCGCAAACAGGATATAATATTCCTCAACTCCGTGTTCTTCGTCCTTGGCTTTACTATCGTCTTTTCAATCATCGGCATACTGTTCCAGACGATTTTGCTGCATGTGGGGCACACAGCGATGTACGTAGTCAGGGACATAGGCGGCGCGGTGATAATATTCTTCGGGATATTGATGATAGCCTCTACGCGGTACATAATACCCTTCTTTTCGGCAGAGCATAAAATCAGCGTGAGGAGATTCAGCAACAGCTACCTGACGTCGATAGTATTCGGGATTGCGTTCGCGCTGGGGTGGACGCCGTGCGTCGGCGCCATACTCGGCTCCATATACGCATTGGCCGCATCATCCCCGGGCCTGAGTTTCCTGCTTCTGCTCGCATACTCCATCGGGCTAGGAATACCATTCCTTATATTCGGGGCCTTCATATCCAAATTGTCAGGCTTCCTCAAAAGAATACGACTCTTCCTGAAGTACTTCAGCATCATAAGCGGCCTTTTCCTGATGGCGCTAGGCATCCTCGTAATCACTGGTTATATAGGCCTGATCTCTGTATTCCTTGTGGGTCCAAACGGCCCGATGTCCCTCAGCAACCAGCTCAATTTCCTGCTCGCGATTGTTGCCGGAGTGCTTACATTCCTTTCCCCGTGCATACTGCCGCTTCTTCCGGCATATTTCTCCTATATGGCAGGTACAGCATCCGAAACGGTGAGAAAATAAAAACCAACATATATGTTATCGTGTTCGGCATCATAGCAGCATTGGTGCTCGTTGCTGCATTCTCAACATTCGCATTCAACAAAAACCTCGCAAATTCCTCCCCTAAAAACATCTCAGCGGCGAATCTGACAAATTACGGCCCGGCACCGAACCTGCAAGGGATATCCGGCTGGATAAATTCCGGGCCGATAAACATATCCCAGCTCAAGGGCAAGGTTGTGCTGGTTGATTTCTGGACGTATTCCTGCATAAACTGCATACGCTCCATACCCCACCTCAACGCATGGTACGGCGCATACGGCGCAAACGGCCTTGTCATAATAGGGGTGCATACCCCTGAGTTCCAGTTCGAGCACAACTACAGCAACGTTTATTCCGCTGTGCAGAGGTTCGGCGTAAGGTATCCTGTCGCGCTGGACAACAATTATTCCACATGGGACGCATATGGGAACCAGTACTGGCCAGCAGATTACCTGATAGACAGGAACGGCAACGTAAGGTACGTCGTTTTCGGAGAGGGCAACTACAACCAGACGGAAGCAGTAATAAGGGAGCTGTTGCAGAATGCGGGATACAAGATACAGCAAAACCTCACCAGCGTACCTCTCGGAGTAAACTTCTCGCAGATAGGCACGCCTGAAATATACGTCGGCTATTCCAGGGCCAGGGCGCCGATAGGAAACGGCCAGGGATTCGCCCCGAACAGGACCGTGAACTATTCATTCACGGCCATATCGAAGAACAACACGGTGTACTTTTCGGGTAACTGGTACAATGCGCCGGACTCCATGATTGCAGGAGGGAACGGCTCAAAGGTATTCCTGGTCTACTATGCAAAGAAACTGAATATAGTCGCTGATGGAAATTCGTCCACGATGATAGGCGTAAAGGTGGACGGCAGCAGCGAGCAGCAGGATTACCTCGGTGCGGACGTGCATTTATCGAACGGCACGGCAATCGCAGCGGTAAACTCGTCAAGGCTTTACAACATTGTATCAGCGCCATCGGCAGGATGGCACACGATTGAAATAGACGCAAGCAAGGGATTCAGGCTGTACACGTTCACGTTCGGCTAGGCCGCCCTGAAAACGTCCTTCCTTACCTCAGTCACGTCACCGCTCTCCGACAGGACGTAGAGTATGGTCCTTACCCCGTCCTCTTCAAGGCCGACGCTCTTGGCTATCTCCTCTATGTCCACGCTCCTCTGCTCTATCAGCTTCAGTATCTTCGGCGCATTCTTGTTTATGAAGCCGCGCAGGCCTATGTAGAACTTCTTGTTGAAGGCCCTGGTTCCTAGGATGAGCCCCTGCCTTATGCTGTCCTCCAAAGAGGCGGAAACTATCGCTGCCTCGGCCTCGTTCCCAAGGACTACAAAGCCCTTTGACTCCAGCGTCTCTATGTAAACGTCGTTGTCGCCGCCTATTTTCTGCTCCCATGCCTTTGGCTGCCTGGAGGAAAGCTGCGGCCTCGCTTTCTGCACCTGCTGCGAAGCGGCAGGCTGCTGCTCCTGCTTCTTCCTGTACAAAAACGCATCGTAGACGCTCTTCTGTATGCTGTACCTTACTTCCTTCTCGCTCCCTTTCCTGAACGGCACCACTATGCTCCTGTTTATCAGTGCCTGCAATGTCTCCTTTTCGGAGCTGTTGAGCATCGGCGCGACCTTTACGCTCGTCCTGTCGTTGTATTTCAGCGTGTCAAGCTTCTTGAGCACCGCAAGCTCCTGCGGCTCAAGATGCGCGGCCCTTCCAGTGCTTCGCGGCACATAGGCCTTTCCCGCAGGCTTCGCCTCGTCCGGAGTGTTCTTGGAAAGCAGCTTTACGATGTCCATCTTCTTTGCTACCAGGAACGTGCTCTCGCCGTATTTCAGGAAATCAAGGTCGTCGCCGTCCTTTATGCCAAGCGAATCTATCACGTCATACGGTATCGATACGACAAGCTTGTTGTTCGTCTTGTATACCTTTGGAATCTTACCACCACACTAAAGCCAATAAATAAGTATTGCCAGTTATATTTATAGAATAGAAAGCTTAAAATGGTTTGGAATAGCCAAAGGCTGAAGCAACGATACTTATGCTGATGGGATGATTTCCGTGGCGCTAAAAATAAGGAATATGCGGAAAAGCGACATAAACGCAGTATATAAAATGGCCGTAAAGGCAAGGGAGCTGCAGTCTTCCTCGCTTGGCAGGTGGTACCCGAAGATTGCATTGAATGTGTGGCTCAAATCAAAGGGCGACGACCTGCTGCTCGTTGCGGAAGAAAACAGGAAAGTCGTTGGATTTCTCCTGTGCTACGTGCACTACAAGCGCTGGTCGCTGCTTGACAGCATGGTTGTGGATCCTATGCACAGGAGGAAGGGCATAGCGACAGCATTGATAAACGGCGCAAGCAAAAGGCTGAAGAAACTCGGGGTGGTGTATGCACAGGGCCTTGTGCGCACAAACAACAGCAGGACATTGAAGATGATGAAGAAACTCGGGTTCAATAGGGGGTACGACTTCTATATAGTCGATAAAGTATTCTATGGGTAAGCATGAACGGCTCAACATATTCAAATGCGGTCTCGAAATTGTCAGAGGCGATAGGCAAGGCCGCGGGCAAACTGGGCCACAGCGCGGAAAACATAACGGGCACAATAGAATTCTCGAAGGGATTCGGGGATTTCTCGTCATCCATATCGTTCAGGCTTGCAAAGGAGCTGAAGAAGGATGCGAATTCCATAGCAAGGGAAATAATGTCAAAAATGGAAAAGCCGGGGTTTGTCAGTGAAATAACGGTTGAAAACGGTTTCCTTAATTTCCATTTGGACAGGAACGCGTTTGCTGAAATGGTCCTGAGGCCAAATGAAAATCCAGCCAAGCGCAAGGCAGGCAAGGTCATAATAGAGTATCCGAGCGTAAACCCGAACAAGCCATGGCACATCGGTCACCTAAGGAACGCGCTTCTCGGGGATTCGATATCCAAGATGTATTCTGCCCTGGGCTTCGATATAGAGCGCGAGGACTACATAGACGATCTGGGCTTGCAGATGGCCGAAACGCTGTGGTGGTACGTGAGCACAAACCGGAAGCCAGAAAAGAAATTCGATCACTGGCTCGGTGAGGAATACGTTAAGGCCAACCAGCACATAAACGAGGAATCTGCAAAGAGCGGCATATCGGACATGATGTCGCTGATGAGCCAGGACGGAACGTATGAATCGAAGCTCCTGAGGGACGTGGTGAATGAATGCGTGAAGGCTCAATACGAAACCGCGTTCAACCTTTCCATATTCCATGACCTGCTCGTATGGGAAAGCGACATAGTAAGGGAGAAGCTCCTCGAAAAGGCGCTGCATATGCTCAAGGGCCACGGGTTCGTGGAAACGCCCAAAGAAGGGGATTACGCCAATTGCATCCTAATCGATCTCAAGAAAATAAAGGATCTCCCTGAAGAATTCAAGGGCCTGAAGGAAGACGTCAAGGTGCTGGTGAGGAGCAACGGCGCGCCAACGTACATAGCCAAGGACATAGCCTTCCACATGTGGAAATTCGGGATGATAGAGAATACGTTCAAGTACTCCGCATTTATGGGAAGGCAGCCGAATGGCGATGCGTTGTACACGACCAGTCCGGAGGGCAAACAGATGGATTTCACCAACGCGAAGATCGCGATAAACATCATAGACGTAAGGCAGAGCCACCCGCAGTCTGTCCTGAGGCTTGTGTTCAGCACCATGGGCAAAAAGGACGAAGCCGGAAATATCAGGCATCTGGCATACGGGATGGTCGAGCTTGAATCAGGGGCGCTCTCGGGGAGAAAGGGCACATGGCAGGGTTACAGCGCAGATGACCTGCTAAGGGAAACGGAGGCAAAGGCGATGACCCTTGTAAGCTCAAGGTTCAAGCTTGGCAGGGAGGAGGAGCATGAGATAGCAAAGGAGGTCGCAATCGCCGCAATAAAGTTTGAATTCCTGAAAGTCAGCCCTGAAAAAAAGATAGTGTTCTCGTGGGAAAAGGCGCTGAACTTCGAGGGTAACTCAGGCCCCTATGCCCAATACATGCATGCTAGGGCGTCAAGGATAATGGAGGAAGCCCCGAAGGAATTATTGAAAAAGGAAATGCGTATACCGGAACTGAATGAATCGGAGTTTGCGCTGATAAAATTAATCTCCAAGAAGGGATTTGTGCTTGAAAAGGCCGTGAAAGAGCTGAGGCCAAACGTGATAACCGATTACATAAGCGAGCTCGGCTATGCGTTCGCGAGCTTCTACGAGAACTCGCCGATACTCAAGGCAGAATCTGACAGCGAGAAGCTAATCAGGATCAAGCTAACCGCTGCGTTCAAGGATTCGATGAAGGAGATGCTTGAAGTTATCGGCATATGTGCATTGGAAAGGATGTGACTAGTCTTCAGCGTATGGTATGGGATACCTAAACCCCTTTACCGGGGTCGGGAGGCGCAATCCATAGCATTCGGAAGGCGGTAGTATTACGGACCCTTCTGCAACCGGCCTCTTGCTTCTCCTCTTTTTTGTCTGCTTCTCTGCCTCCTTCCTTAATAGCGGCGCTACAGAATCATTCTTGGTATTTGACACAGGTTTCCTAACTTCCATATTACCATCAATTCATATACGATATGCGAGATATATATAGTTTACTGATTCTGGGCAATGCCTGGGGATTGCAAAATCGCTTAATCCGTTAATGTTTAATATAACTATCCTTCTAAAATTAATGAAGGGCCTGTAGCTCAGCTTGGATAGAGCGGCATCCTCCTAAGGTGAAGGTCGTGGGTTCAAAGTAAACTTTTGATAGTCCGAAAGTTATGAAAATCCCACCAGGCCCGTAATGGTGTATGCATGGTAGTCAAAAAACAGGGCAAGGATCCCAAAATGACGGGCAAGGAGCCTGTCTTCATAGTCAAGCCTGCGCTCAAGAACTTCGGGCTCGATTACCTTCACATAACGCTTCTCGCGCTTGTTGTGGTATTGATTGTGCTTGCGTTCGCGCTAAGCTACTTCAAGCAGGGCGTTGTCATAACCAACTGCCAGTACGGATCTATGTCAAACGGAACCTGCAACACCACGATGCACACGAGCGCGCAGGCGCTTGCAGCGGCAAGCAGGTACCTTGCGGCGTATTCCAGCATAAACACGTCGCTCTCGCTCATACCGTACTTCTCGCTTGTGAACGAGTCTGAGGTAAGCTACCTGCCGCAGAGCAAGGAATGGCTCGTGGTAACCCCGTACATAGACCCGTACAACAGGAACATAACATTCAACATCTCAATGGCTCTCCACGATTCGAACCTGAGCATCGCAAACTCCTACCTCCAGACGCTCAAGCCGGCAATCCCCACGAACGACAGCGTGGCTGCTCTCGGAACAGTGAGCCTGTACGGAGAATCCGCATGCAAGACCTCTCTTCCAATACCGATATACGTTGTGACTGACCCGTATGCGCCAGGAATGCTTAACGCGCTCAACACCACAATAAGCGCCGCAAGGAATTACGGCAACACCATAAACGTGAGCTACTTCTTCATATTCGGCGGCTATTCAATACAGTACTACAAATCCTTCGGGATCGAGCAGACGCAGCAGCTTGGAAGGTACCTCGTATGCGCGTCCAAGCAGCGCGGGACGTTCGCGCCCTTCGTATCAAACCTGAGCATGGCATACACCGGAAAACCGATCCCGAACCAGACGCTGTACCAGATAGTGCAGGGCTCCGGCCTCAACGCAACTGAATTCGGCTCCTGCATGCAGAACGTCACCACGACCCTGAACATACAGGCGCAGTTCGCAAGCCTGTACCACATAGTATCTACACCGGAGATAATAGCAAACTGCAGGTACTCCACGATACCGCAGACGCTTGATTACGCAATAAATTATTCTGTTAAGCACCTAAACGGCTGAATATGGTTTGATGTACTTAATAGCTGGAATAGACCCCGGAAAGACGTGCGGGATAGTCTGCCTGGACCTGAAGGGCAAGCTGCTGTACAGGGCCCACAGGACCTTCGGCGGGCACGATTGGCTCATAGAGGTACTTAACGGCGTGGGCACGCCGGTAATAGTGGCAAGCGACAAGCCCAACGCCAGCGAGCTTGTAAGGAGGGTGAACAGCGCCTTCAGGTCAAGGCTTTTCAGCCCGGAGAGGGAGTTCAAGGTGGGCGAGAAGAGGATCGCAGCGATGGGCCTCGGCATAAATAACCCGCACGAGAGGGACGCATACGTGGCCGCGATATCCGCCTATCACGCATACGAGAACAAATTCAAGCAGGTAGAGCACATAGCGATGGAAAACAGGTACAAGGACGTGGACGAGCTCAAGGCCAGGGTTGTTGAAAGGCATTCCATAAGGGAAGCCATTGATGGAAGGAAGGCAAACCGGAAATAGACAACAAGCTATTTAAACCTAATTAGAGCATACTGAATACTTCACATTGAATTTTCACGAACCAGTATAATATTACCTTACTAGTGATGCTTTTGGAAAGGACCCGACACCTGCGACCCAGGTTGAGAAGCAAAGGGCTTTCATTGGAAATAAGGTGCAAAGCCAACGTGCTGCCGCTGAAATCGCTGCTTTTCGCAACCGCATATGCGAACAAGCACGCGATAAAGCACAGGAATTCAAACATTTCCCTATATTCCGGAAGGCTGAATTCCCAGATAAGCAGGATATCATCCATAATAAACGTGCTCAACGCCCACTCGAAGGGCCAGAAGCACCACCAGCAATTCCATGGCGAGCCCCAATCGCCTGGCTCGGATCCCGACGATCCAGACATGCATTCAAAAAGCATAGAAACGGCAACAAACACGTACGTTGATCTGTTCTATAGCGTTGGAAAGGAGGAAAGGAAGAGCTACATAGAATCGTTCAACAGCGCGAGAAAGACCAAGATAAAGCCGGAGAGGAACCTTCTTGTACTGCCTGCGCTAATGGCCGAGCTGAAGATGCCAAAGGCGGAGGTATCAAGCGCAATCTTCCGATCGTTGTACAAGATGCCGTTCAAGATACTGCACGAATCCAGCAAGGCAGCGCTGCACGTGGCGCTTTTCGAGCAGAACATAGCCATAAGGACGATACCTTACGGCACAGTAGAAAGCTTTTCCAAATCAATGCAGATGCTTGAAACCAAGATAAAGGATGTCGAAAACGGGGTCATACAGCCGCAGGAGGACGAGGACACTAAGGCCAACTTCATAGACGAGGCTGCAAAGTTCTCGAAGGACACGGAAATAAACATAGTCGATATAATATCCGAGAAGGTAGGGACCGAAAACGCGATGCTGACAAGGCTGAACAGGATAATGAGAAGGGTAAATACTAATTATTAAATAAGATGATACGAAAGGTATTATCTTGCCAAGAGATGCTCCTATCGTCTAGTCCGGTCAAGGACACGGCCCTCTCAAGGCCGAGGCTCGGGTTCAAATCCCGATGGGAGCATATGCGAATAGATATCTTTGCAATAAAGAGGTTGATGGAGTGGTGAAATATGGATTTAGATTACATAAGGTAATAAATAATTTGAGACCCAGTGAAGATGCTTCACTTTTGGAAGTTATAGCAAAAAACAAATCCTTAAATCAGAATGTAAGAGAACATGCAATAAATAGATTAGATTTAGATAGAAGTGAGGATTGCATTAATTCTTTGGCGCTTGATAGGGAAGAACCATTTAAGATAAGAAATGCTGCAATATCAAGGATGCATGATGTTGGCTTTATCAGGGGCCTCGCCCTTGATAGGACGGAACACTATTATGTCAGAAGGCCTGCCATAAGAAAATTAAATTATAACGATGCTGTAATAGCCCAAATAGCACAAGATAAAACACTTGAACAAGATGTTAGGGAGTTTGCAATAACACGAAAAGTCAGAGATGTTGCTTTATTAAGGAAAATCGCTGCAGATAAAACAGATGCTCAGCCAGTTAGGGTATTTGCATCGCATAGGATAAATATTCTTCTAAGGAGCGAGGAAACAGAAGGTGCCATAAATGAACAAAAAAACAAAAAGAGTAGCGAAGGCTATGCAGTTCAGCGTAGTTCCGCTTCTTCAATCCCAAAGTAGCGCACATATACCCAGTAGAGTAATCCCAATGGGAGCAAAAGGGAGATTGGAACCTACAGAGTTGACTAAAATGGAAAAGCAAAGATTAGATACTATCCTAAAATTTATGACAGAGGTGAATAAGCTAAAAAGAGTAAGAAGAACTGGATGGGTCAGGTCTAAAGTTAAAAATCCCGAAAGTGTTGCTGACCATTCCTTCAGCACCGCACTTCTGGCTTATATTATTGCTAAGGATTTAAAGCTGGATGCCAACAAAGCGATGCTAATGGCACTAACTCACGATATAAATGAAGTAATATCTGGGGATATCGCAACACGGCATAGGGAAGAATTGCAAGAAACGAGCAACGTAGAAAAAGCCAAAGTTGAACATAAAAGTCATATGAAAATGCTCTCACATCTACAAAGGAAAGATAGGGGGGAATTTACAAAAATCTGGAAAGAATTAAAGAACCAAAGTTCAGAAGAAGCAAAGCTCGTCAAGCAAATAGATGCTCTTGATTATATAATACAGATTGCATTATATTCAAAAGAAGTTGATAAAAAGAGGTTCGAAACATTTTTCCTTACTGCAAGAAAGAAGATATCGAATCCAGACCTTCTTTATATTTTCGACAAAGTCAAAAAGACAGTTTATGGAAACAAAAAGATAAACAAAGGAGCGATTTAATGACAAAAAGACATAGAACCCAAGTGGGTAACGCTCGATGGGAGCAATGGGATTAGGGATAATGCTCGCAATAGGCTAAAGATTTAATGGCCAGCCTTAATAAAGCAATAGCTTTATAAAGCTAAAGGTTTATAATATATTCATGGACATGTTTTATGCGCTTGCTGAACCGCGTAGGAGAAAGATAATAGAAATGCTTGCAACTAACGGGCAGATGTCCGCGACAGAGATAAGCCGCAACTTCAGGATAAGCCCGCAGGCAATATCGCAGCACCTCAGGATACTTCTGGAAACGAGGCTCTTGCGGATGGAAAAGCATGCGCAGCAGCACATATACAGGGTAAACCCGGATTCGATCCTTGAGCTGGAGGCATGGGTCAGGCAAACGAAAAAATTGTGGGATGCGCGTTTTGACAGGCTGGACGAGGTATTGAAAGAGGAAAATAGACACTCGAAAAAAACAAAGATGTGATTTGTATGGCTGAACCAAGCGAAAAAAGGGAATTGACAATAACGCGCACGTTCGATGCGCCGCGGAATCTGGTGTGGAGGGCGTGGACCGACAGGAATATTGTGCAGAAATGGTGGGGACCGAAAGGGGTTACGAATCCCACGTGCGAATGGGACCCGAGGCCTAAAGGCAGGATAAACATAGTGATGCAGGCCGGGAAGGAAATGGGGGATTTTGCAGGCCAGAGGTGGCCTATGGACGGAAAATTCATAGAAGTGACTCCTGAAACAAGGCTCGTATTCACATCCAGGGCAATAGACGAAAGGCAGGAGGCGCTCGTAGAGAATATGGTGACTGTAGAATTAGAGGAAAGGGCAGGTAAGACATTTATGAAACTGCACATAGTCGTAACCAAGGCTGATGCCGGAAGGGCGAAGATGATGCTGGAAGGCATGGAAATGGGATGGAACTCGCAGTCGGACAAGCTGGTTGAGGAAGTGCACAGGATGCGGGGTTGACACGATGACAGGAAGCCATTACAACAGAAAGCCAGCAAGGATTCTTCACAGTGCCGATTGGTCAAATACCATTTAGGTGCAGGTTAAACGTAAGGTGTGAAGGGTGAAACCATGACCTACAAGGCATACATAGACAACATAAAGGCGAAGACCGGGAAGGATCCCGAGTACTACAGAAAGGAGGCGAAGAAGAAGGGGCTTGTCAGGCACGGCGATCTCCTAAAATGGCTTAAGGGCAAGGAAAAGCTGGGCCATGGGCATGCGAACGCGATAATCCTGTACATACAGGAGCCCGAACTCGCAAGGAAGAAGATTGCCGAAGATGCGAAAAAGGAGAAGGCTAAGAAAGGGTGAAACTGTGGAGAACGGGATTGAAAAGCAGGAAAAGGAATCTGCCCTGAAGTTCTTCGGGGCTCTTGGGGACATAAAGAAGGCAAGGTACCTGTTTACCAAAGACTGCAGGCACCACAATCCGTACACAGAGCCGGGAATGGATGCGCTCCTCGAAGCCATTGTAAGGGTGCAGGGCGACAAGTCGATGCAGGGCAACAAAAACGCTACATTCAAGGTTAGGAGCGTGATTGCAGAGGGAGACATGGTAGCAGTTTATACCACATTGCAGTCCGAGGACAAGAAGAGCGGGCTCAGGCAGGTGCACCTATTCCGCTTTGGCAGCAGCGGGAAGATAGAGGAGTACTGGGACGTAACGCAGAGCACACCTGCAAACGCGCCCTATCCTGAAAATATGTTCTAGCTTTCACCATGGTCAGCGCATTTTTCGTCTGTGAAGCCTAAATATAAAGAAAGTGTTAAAATAAAGTTAATTCATAATGTAGCTCGTGATAATATGTGGAAAATATCTAATGTGTTTATAATATTCGCAGCTATGGCCATTGCCGTGCCGTTGGCGGTGGCACAATACGGCTATTCCACAGCGCCAACCACAGTGGCAGGGCTTCCAACGATACCGGCAATTGGAAATGTATCAATGCCAAACACAATACTTCCAAACGTTTCAAACACGCCAACAGCCAACATGTCCCATGTAATGACCACTAATGCAGCCAACTCAATATCAGCCAACATGTCTAATGCAATGACCGCCAACATGACGAATTCGATATCCGCCAACGCATTGAATGCAACGGCCTCAAACGTGCCGAGCTCGATAATCCCAAACCTACCGAGCGCGACAAACCAAACTACAACAATGTCAAGCGGCAACGTTTTCATGCCCCAGGCAGGCGGGAAATTCGCATGGCAAGGCACTGGTTACTACGAGATACCCTCCGGAAGCAAGGACATACCTGCAACAGGGATGATGCCCGGGGTCCAGTATCTGATTACCAACCAGGCATTCATAAGCAGCGTGAATTCATGGCTGTCTTAGGCCTGGCGTTTGCCTGATGCGGTTAAGTGCCGTTGATACCTGGCCGAACCATACGGCAAGGTATTTATTTTTTTATCCATAAACCAAACTGGAACGGGTGAAAACCATGATAATAGTGCACGACATTTTTATATGCAAGCCAGGAAACGCCTCGAAAATGGCGAAGATGTTCAAGGAGGCAATGGGGGGAGAGAGTGGAACCAGCATAATGACCGACATGACTGGCGAATTCAACAAGGTGGTCATGGTGAGCCAGTATAAGGATTTGGCCGAATTCGAGAAAAGCTTCGAGAAATACATGAAGCCCGACGAGGAGATGAAAAAAACCATGGCAAAAATGGAAGGCTACCACGACATGTACGTAGCAGGAAGGCGTGAAATCTATCGCGTATGGTAGCACAAGTCAAACAGCCCTTCATTGATGGCCCTATTTTTCCAACCTGCTTTTGATTTGCGGCTTGGGCTCCAAATTCAGGATTCGACATGGTTAGCATTGCAACCGTACTATAAGAAAACCAATATATAAATTGTAACAGATTTAACTACGGTGGATATATGGCCAAGATGAAAATGGTTGAGGTGCACAGGAACGGGAAAGTGTACAAGAGGAGGCAGCCTCTGCACCATAAAATAGGTAGGCGCGTATTGAAACGCGAGCTTAAAAGGCTGAAGGAACAGGAAGAGGTCATAAAAGAGAACGTCAGGAAGGCCAAGCGAAGGGTCATGAGGGGAATGCAATGAGCCCAAACAGGTACAGGGGCAAGCGCAAGAGGCTGGGGCTTGCCTTGAGCACTGCAAGGCGGCATCCTTACGGCAAGGGTGCTGCAAAGCTGAATCCGAAAACCCTGGTGGAGAAGGGCAGGAAGGGCGGCGCAAGCGAAAAGCTGGTGGCAAAGGAGCTGCAGGCTAAGGCCAACATCAACAAGGGCAGGAACCCGAAAGTGTACCGGAAGTTCAGCAAGGCTGCCAGCATCGCCAGGAAAATGGCGCACCGCAAGAAGCAGTACGCAAAAGACAAGGTAACAAATAAAAATTGATTCCGATGCCAATAATAAGCGGAATAATATCAGAATTCGTGCTTATTTTGGGCATTTTCCTAATCCTGTACATAATATTCAGCCTGGGCCGCGCCATACTCGGGCTTCTGCTAAACCTCATACTGGGATTCATATCCATATTCCTTCTCAATGCGATATTCAATCTTGGAATAAGGTTCGATCTTATAGTGATAATAATAGTAGCTGTGCTCGGGCTCCCGGGAACCGCGGTAGTCGTATTGCTGAAGCTGATAGGGGTATCGTTGTGATTTTTCTGCATGATGATGCCGGAGAAGCCAAGTACCTGACAAGGTAGTGGTGCATATATAATTGTTAATTGTGCTAGTAGATGGATGGTGATCTCATGCATGCTCTGAAAAGCTTCAGGCTTGACGGCAAGGTCGGTATAGTCACCGGCGTATCCAGCGGGCTCGGGATAGGTTTTTCAACCGCCCTTGCGGAGGCCGGCGCCAGCTTAATCGTGTGCGCAAGGAGGATCGACAAGCTCAAGGCAAACGCCAGGAGCATATCAAAGGCAACCGGCGCCGAGGTGATACCGATGGCTGCAGACGTCACGAAGGAAACATCGGCAAAGAAGGTAATGGAAGAGGCGGAGAGGAGGTTCGGGAAAGTTGATATACTTGTAAACAACGCAGGCGTAGGCGTGGCCGGGCCTGCGCTGAAATTGACTGAAAAGGACTGGCTGAACGTGGTAAACGTGGATCTGAACGGCACATTCTATTTTGCAAAGGAGGCAGCGAAGAGCATGATAAGGAAAAAGGTAAGCGGCAGCATAATAAACATAGCCTCGATATACGGCCTTTTCGGCGACGTGATACCAGCAGCTGCGTACTATGCGTCGAAAGGCGCCGTTGTAAACCTTACCAGGGCGCTTGCGGTTGAGTGGGCGCAATACAATGTGAGGGTCAATGCAATAGCCCCGGGGTTCTTCCCGAGCGAGATGACTGCCGGGATACAGAACGACAAGGGGATAATGGCTCACATAAAGGAGAGGACGCCTTTCGGTAGGCTGGGCGCAGTTGAAGAATTGAAGGGCGCGGCTGTATTCCTTGCATCCGGTGCAAGCGCATACGTCACTGGAGTCGTGCTGCCGGTGGATGGCGGATGGTCCGCGCGCTAGCAACAGGACTTAGGTCATTCGCACTTGCTGTAGGCGCACCTTGGGCATGTCAGGCAGCCGGAACCAGGTATCATCACAGTTGAGCATTCCGGGCATCGCTGCTCCTTCCCTATAGTGAGCGAATACCTTTCCGCCTCTATGGAGATTGCGGACATGCTCATGGGCGTTACCTCCTCCTTACTTTTCTCGTGCTCCTTCCTTATTTCGGTAAGGCTTTTCTGCTGCACCGCGCCCTTTACCGACTGGAGCACCTGCACGCTCTTGGATGCATCCCTGTATACCGTTATGCCCTTGCATCCCAGTTTCCATGCGAGCTGGTATGCCTCCTCTATGTCCTGCGGGGTAGCCCAGTTCGGGAAGTTTATCGTTTTGGATACGCCGTTGTCCGTGTGCTTCTGGAATGCGGCCTGCATCTTGACGTGCCATTCTGGCGATATGTCATGCGCCGTGACGAAGAGCTTCCTTACCTGCTCAGGTATCTCATCAAAGCCCTGTATGGATACCGTATTGGCAAGCTTGTGCATGAGCTCATCGGAATAGAACCCGTACTCAAGGGCATAGGACTCGAACTCGTTGTTTACCTCTATCAGGTTTGATCCGAGGGACTCGCTGACGTTCCTCAGGTACACTATGGAAAATATCGGCTCTATGCCCTGCGAGGTCCCCCCCGCTATTATGCTTATCGTGCCGGTAGGTGCTATGGTTGTTACCGTGGAGTTCCTGAGCGGCTTGAACCCAAGGCGTGCCCATATGCTGTTGTGGAACTCGGGGAACGGCCCCCTCTCCTCGGCAAGCTCCTCGCTCATCTTCCTGGCATTCTGCGTTATGAACGACATTATCTGCTCCGCGAGCAGCAGCGCCTCGTTGCTGTCGTACCGCATGCCTAGCTTTATCAGCATGTCGGACCAGCCCATTACGCCCAGGCCTATTCTCCTAATGGCCCTGCTGACCCTGTCTATCTCGGGTATAGGGTACCTGTTCGCCTCTACCACGTTGTCAAGGAACCTTGTGGCCAGCCTTGTAACCCTTTTCAGCTCGTCCCAGTCTATCTCGTAATGATCGCCAGCGCTCTTCACCATCTTCGCAAGGTTTATGGAGCCAAGGTTGCACGAGTCGTAAGGGTACAAAGGCTGCTCTCCGCATGGGTTAGTAGATTCGACAGGGCCATAGCTCGGAACAGGGTTTGCATAGCTTGAGTTTATCCTGTCAAGGAAGACCAGTCCTGGATCTCCTGTCTTCCATGCCATTGTGACTATGAGGTTCCATACGGCCCTTGCGTTGAGCTTCCCAACAGTAAGGCCGTTGTGCGGGTTTACTAGCATGTAGTCCTTGTTGTCCTTCAATGCCTTCATGAACGCATCGGTAATGCCAACTGATATGTTGAAGTTCCTCAATGTTCCCTCGTTCTCCTTGAGCACTATGAAGTCCAGTATGTTGGGATGGTCTACGCGAAGTATGCCCATGTTCGCACCCCTTCTTTTGCCCCCCTGCTTTATCTCCTCAGTTGATGCGTCGAATATCTTCATGAAGGAAATCGGCCCGGATGCGACTCCGTGCGTCGATCCGACGAAATCGTTCGAGGGCCTAAGTCTTGAGAAGGCGAATCCTGTGCCTCCGCCGGTCTTGTGGACCAGGGCCTGGTACTTCAGCGCGTCGTATATTTCCGGTATCGAATCCCCTACAGGTATCACGAAGCATGCGCTCAATTGCCCGTCCTTGGTGCCTGCATTCATTAGCGTGGGCGAGTTCGGCATGAACTTGGAGGTTGCCATCAGGTCGTAGAACTCCTGCTCGATCTTCATGACATCCTCGCTGCTCTTCCCGAATACCGCCTCTGCGCCTGCTATCGCCTTTGCCACCCTGCCGAAGAGCTGCTGCGGCGACTCTATTATCTTGCCCTGGTCGTTCTTGAGCAGGTACCTTGCTGCGAGCACTATCACAGAATTTATGGATACCTTCAGGCTGTCGTTCGGTATGCCAAGGGATCTCCTGAACGTGCGCAGCTCTGCGCGCTTGTTCCTATATAGAATATAACTCTTTGCCACTTTCGGCTCGTTCTGCATGAGCGCGTTCTCGACCGCATCCTGTATCTCCTCTACCCCTATCTCCTCCTTGTTGGTATTGGCCAGGTTCTTTACTATCACTTCCGTTATGACATTTGCGGACTTGGCGTTTTCCGACTCCTCCCTTGTCTTGTAAACCTCGTTGAAGGCCTTTGAAACGGCGAGTTCAATCTTAGAAGAGTCAAACGCAACCTTTGACTTGTCTCTCTTGATAGTGTATTTCGGATTTGTCTGGTCCATTGAGTCACCCAACTCTAGTAAATCTCACAAATGCTTTAAAAATGCTTGCTTTCTTTGAGTTGTAAAAAAATATCATCCCTTTTATGCACACATTTATAAACCTGCCTGGTAACCAAAAAATGCCTGTTATTGTCGTCGGTTTATCATCGTGCCGGTTCGTGCCTTTTGCACTCACTTCCGAGTACCTGACATTACATTTTTATATATATCATAATATGATATATATGCGCTGTTGGTGCGAATGCCTGACATTGAGATAAAGAACATGGTGAAGCTTTTTACGGTGCTGCTGCTTAGCGAGAAGCCCCAGCACGGCTATGAAATCATGAAGGAGGTTGAGCGGAGGTCAGGGAAAAAGGCCAGTCCTGGGCAGATATACCCGTTCCTCAAACAGCTCAAGAAATACAATTATGTAGAAACCAGGGGCAGGAAGGAGAGGGACAAACAGGCCTATTATCTGACTCCGTCAGGGAGGAAGTTCGTGGCAAGGCTTTCAGACAAGTTCGGGGACATGTTCGAGATTGCAATAAAATCCAAGCTTACTACGTGCGCACACTGCAGCTGCGAGATATACAAGGGAGGGTACAGGAAAAAGATGGGCGGCAGGTACCTTAATTTCTGCTGTAAGAACTGCGCAAAGAGCTATGGGCCAGCAGGTGAATAAGGTGGCGAAGAGCACAACGAGCAGGGCATACTACAGATTTGCATTGATTGGGGCGCTAGTGCTCATTGCAGTAGCTGCGATGCTGTTTTTGGCAACATCCTCTTCGTATACCAATTCTTGGTCATCGATTGGCCCGGGCTTCGGCATGGTGCATTACTGGAACTTCAGCGGCGAAACGCTGCTTAACTCTAGCCAGTTGGGCAGCATGATCGCAACCGAGTCCTCCGCATCGGTATCGAACAATACTCTGTACTTCAACGGCAGCGATGTAAGGATGGTGGTGCTTATGGGACCGATGGGTAAAAACCAGAGCATGTATTCTTTTGTGATAGATAACCTTACCAATCCAACGCTTGTCTTCCAGAAGGGAGCAAGAGTAACGATGTTTGTTGTTAACATAGATACAGATGCCAGCCATTCTCTAACCGTGGTGGATGAAGACCCTCCATACTCATACGGTATGATGCCCATGATGATGTATTCATATGCTAGCAGCATGATGCTCCCCCCAAACTCAAACGAATACTTCGGGCAGGAGGTTTCTTTCTCGGCAAATGGCGATGCGTACTACATATGCACAGTGCCAGGACATGCTCAGAAGGGCATGTACGGCAGGATAATCGCGGAGTGAAATATGTTTATTATATGGTGGAAAGATGAAAGATCTCATATGCGGAATGGAAGTGAATGAAAGCTCTAAGTTCAAGAGCAGCTACAAAGGCAAGCAGTACGCTTTCTGCTCAAGTAAATGCAAGGAAACTTTTGACAGGACGCCTGATAAATATGCCAAAGGATAAAATCACGTATCAATGCAGCATATGCAAACTGCATTATGCGGATAAAACTCTGGCCGACAAATGCCATGAATGGTGCTCAACACATAAAAGCTGCAATCTTGAAACTGCAAAGCAGTCGATAGAAGCAAAAGGGCAAAATACGTGATTAGGTGGGAATACGCTAGTGAAAATACACACGGAAATTGAGATCAGCAATACTGCAAGAACTATCTTTGAGTATGCCTCAAATCCCAAGAACTGGACCGCATCCAATCCAAAAGAGCATAGAGGATTGAGGTACTACAACGGAAAAAACAGGCCCGAGACTGGGGTGGAATTTTATCAAAAGGAGATTGCTGCGGGATTCTACAACGATCTCAAGGGTCACATACTGTATGTTGATTTTCCTTATACTGTAGTATGGCGCGGTCTTGCTAAGTATAGGCTACTTGGCCCATTATTCACCTTTTATCTGGCAGAGGGGGGTCTAGTAAGGGTCAGGGAGAAAAATGGCGTATCAAAAATGAGCCACGACTACTACATTGATTTCCCCGATTCCTTCACGGGCAAAATTCTTCACTGGTATTTTACAAAGAAAGACGTAAAACACAAGCTTTTTACCCACGGCAATAATGAACTGAAGTTTTTCAAAAAAATGCTGGACAAAAAATAATATGTGTGATTTAGATGGCAACAGACCCTGTTTGCGGAATGAATGTTGACGAGAAAACATCCAAACTGGTCAGCGAGCAGCAAGGAAGAAAATACTATTTCTGCAGCACAACCTGCAAGATACAGTTCGAAAAGCCGGAAAAGGAGCTGAAGGAGCTGAAGACAGCACTGGCGGTTTCGTGGCCGATCACCATCATCGTCGCGATACTTACGTATGCACTCCATCTAGGCTACGGCAATTATGTAATGCTCGTCCTTGCAAGCATCGTGCAGTTTTACGCAGGGCAGAGGTTTTATGCAGGGATCATTGACGCTGTTAAGAACAAATCAGCAAACATGGATACCCTGATAGCCCTTGGCACTACCGCGGCATGGGCATACAGCACTGTAGTCACCCTATTCCCATCAATTTTCCCTACTGGTGGAATCTACTTTGACACGTCCACAATCATAATCTCACTGATACTTACAGGAACATACATGCAGAGGATTGCAGAATCAAGGGCATCAACCGCGGTTTCAGCATTGATAGCATTGCAGCCAAAGATAGCGCACAGGATTGAAGGGGACAAGGTAGTGGACACTGCAATAGAACAGGTTAAGGAAGGGGATATCCTTCTGGTAAAGCCAGGTGAGAAGATGCCTACCGATTCTGTGGTCTTGGAGGGCGAGAGTTCGGTTGACGAATCGATGATCACAGGGGAGAGCATGCCTCTGACCAAGAGGGCTGGGGACAAAGTTATAGGGGGCACTGTAAATTCAACAAGCTCGCTGAGAGTCAGGGCCACAAAAGTTGGCGAAGATACCGCGCTTGCGCAGATAATAAAGATAGTCAAGGATGCTGCGTCAAGTAAGGTGCCGATACAGAAGCTTGCCGATAAGGTTTCATCATATTTCGTGCCCATAGTGGTGCTCGTGGGTATTTTTGCATCCCTATCATGGTACTTTTTTGGAAGTGTAGGCGTAAACACCACAATTCTGATATTTGTCAGCGTCCTGATCATCGCATGCCCCTGCGCTCTTGGAATAGCCACCCCTGCAGCATTGCTGGTTTCCTCGGGCAGAGCAGCAAGAGCCGGAATACTTGTCAAGAGCGGCGAAAGCCTGCAAAAGGCAAGCAAAGTTACCACACTTGTTCTTGACAAGACAGGCACACTTACAAAAGGAAAGCCGGAAGTTACCGATATAGTCGCAGCTGCGGGATATGATAAGATGGAGGTTCTAAGGCTCGCCGCCATAGCGGAGATGAATTCAGAACATGTCATCGGGAAGGCCATTATCTCGAAGGCGCAGAGCATGAAGATCAGGAGTGAATTCCCAAAGAAGTTCACTTACATTCAGGGCAGCGGGGTAACTGTGCTTGCAAAGAATGGCAAGAAAATAACTGTTGGCAACAGAGACCTATTTGACAACGCGCAACTCCCAGGTCTTGAAGCAAAACGACAGGAACTCGAGTCTGACGGCAAAACAACGCTCATAATAGGGGAAGGCGAAAAGGCAATCGGTCTTATAGCCATAGCAGACGCACTCAAGGAGGACAGCAAGAAGGCGATAGATTCGTTCAGGAATGCAGGGTACAGCGTATGGCTTGCGACGGGAGACAATCAAAAGGTCGCCAATGCGGTTGCAAAGAGCCTGGGCATAGGGCACGTGATATCCCAGGTAAAGCCCAAGGACAAGCTGGACAAGATAGCAGAGCTGCAAAAAGAAGGCAATGTGGTCGCCATGATCGGCGATGGCGTGAACGATGCGCCGGCACTGACAAAGGCCGATGTCGGCATAGCCATAGGTGCTGGCACAGAGGTTGCAATACAGGCTGGCGACATCATCCTGATAAAGAACAGCGTCTACGATGCATTCGTGGCCCTTCAGCTCGGAAAGAGGACGATGTCAAAGATAAGGCAGAATCTTTTCTGGGCGTTTGGTTACAACATAATACTGATTCCGATTGCCGCGGGCGCGCTCATCCCTGTATTCACGGTAAGCGTGTACAATCTCTTGCCCATGCTCGCCGCTTTGGCAATGGCATTTAGCTCGGTAACCGTTGTGTCGAACTCGCTCTTATTGGGCATTGGCAACTACTCCTAAAACAGCGGCAAATGACATCAGTCTATCTCGTCAAGCCCGAGATCGTCTATGTTGAACTTCCCGGATTCCGCGTCCTTCTGCGATTGCTGTATGCTGTCCTCAACGTATTCCGCGAGCCCCACGCCGCCCATGACAACCATTATCTTCAGCGTGTTCTTCGGGAGTTTCGGGTCTATCCTCGCGCCCCACTTCAGCATGGCCTCGTCGTTTATCCTGCTTGACACAGCACGGAAAACGTTTTCCGCCTCCTTCAGCGTCAGGTCGCTACCGCCTATTATGTTGACAAGCGCCTTTCTCGACTTCGATATGTCTATGTCCAGTAGTGGGCTGTCCAGGGTCTCGCTGATCGCCTTCTCTATCCTCTTGTCCTCGTTAGCCGCGTGCGATTCGCCCATGCCTATCAGCGCGTAGCCCGAATCCTGCAATACGCTCTTGAGGTCCGCAAAGTCAAGGTTGACCATGCCTGATTTGGTTATCATCTCTATTATGCCCTTGGTCGCATTGGCAAGGAAATCGTCTATCTTGTCGAACGCCTTCTCGAGCGTCAGGTTCGGGGCGATCCCGAGGAGCTTGTCGTTCGGTATCACTATCGTTGTATCTGTGTTGCCCTTGAGCCTTGAGAGCCCTACAAGCGCGCGCTTCATCCTGACCTTGCCCTCGCTGGTGAATGGAAGCGTAACTATCGCTACAGTAAGCGCCCCAGAATCCTTTGACTGCCCTGCAATTACAGGCGCTGCGCCGGTTCCTGTGCCTCCCCCAAGCCCGCAATTGACGAACACGAGCTGGGCCTCGCTTACCGTGTGCCTTATCTCGTCAGTGCTCTCAACCGCTGCCTCTTCCCCGAGAGAAGGGTCGCTTCCTGCGCCCATTCCCTTTGTAACGGTCCTTCCAAGAAGCAGCTTCCTCTGCGCCTTGGTGTTCTCAAGGTGTGGCGCATCGGTATTTGTTGCTATGAGGGTCGCGCCCTCTATGTGGAGCTCAGACATCCTCGTCATGGTGTTGGAGCCGCTGCCCCCCACGCCTATGACATAAACCTTCGTGCGCGATATGCTGGCGAATTTTGTTATCTCCTTCTGGTCAACAGCTGTTATCTCCTGATCTATGCTGGCAACCCTTTCGACTCTCCTTGCATGCCTCCTGGCCCTCGCCCTGACTTTAATGCTGCCTGTCCTTTTCCTTGCCACGCTCCTCCTCTTGGCATCCGGTTTGACGTGCCTCTTCGCCTTCCTAACAGATTTTTTCCTGGTCGGCCTTTTGGTCCTCTTTTTCACTCTCGGTTTAACATGTTTTCTTGCCATTTCACTACCTGATAGCTCTTATAATATGCCTAAAAAGGCATAAAAATATGCCATTAGATGGCGCACCCGTTCCTGAACGGGCTGATATAATATTAAATATTTTTTCAATACAGATTCTAGTGCGGTGCTCGGAGATGACATTGTATTATACTGGAAGGGGCGACGGCGGGTCAAGCAACCTGATAGGAGGGCCCCCTATCGCCAAGGACGATCCCGTTTTTGACATAATCGGGGACATGGACGAGCTGAACAGCTTCATAGGCGTTGCAATGCTCTATGTCAACGATACTGCGATAATGCGCGACCTTACGACAATACAGGACGACATTTTCTCCATATCCGCGATGCTTGCAAACATGCGCGGTAGCACAAGCATCGAGAAGCTCAGGGTCCCTGAAACAAAAATGCTCGAGGACGAGATGGCAAGGCTCGGCAAATCGCTTCCGGAGCTCAGGAAATTCGTGCTTCCGGGTGGGAGCAGGCCCTCTTCCTACCTGCACGTCGCAAGGGCTATAGCGAGGAGGGTCGAGCGCAGGCTTGTTGCCTTCCGCAAAGTGCACGAGCTCGATAACGGAATGGTTAAATACGCCAACAGGCTGTCATCCTTCCTTTTCGTAGCTGCGCTTTACATGAACAGCGAGGAAAGCATAAGCGAGAAGAATCCGGAATACGGCAAGCAGCGCTAGTCGCAATTGCGGCCGTTGAGCTCCGGCCTCTTGAGCCTGAGCTTGTCCAGCACAGATTCTATCGAGCTAGTTTGTCTGTATTGCGCCCTCTGGGCCAAGCCATCCAGCTTTTCCTGCAGCTTCGCCTTGCCTGTCGCGTCCTCGTCTATGAACCACAGCTCGTCAACACCGCTGCTCACCATCTTCCTGCCGAAGCCGTGCTCGTAGTGACGGCCCTTCTCGTAGCAGTCGGACATCGTTGCGAGCACTATGTACAAGCCGTACTGGTCCCTTGCCCTGTCAAGCTTCTTGATGTAGTTTGAGCTTATGAGCCTGCTTCCGTGAAGGTCCACTACTATGCTCCTGTCGCCCATGTAATGGAATGGCAGCCAGAAATCCGGGATGTAATTGCCAACAAGGTTCCTGCGGTTGTTTTTTGCATCTATCGGATTTGCATCCATTCTGGAAAGCAGCCTCTTGAATTTCCTTTCCCCTATGTCTACAGGAAGCCCCAAAGGCTCGTAAAGCACTTCATTGAAGCTACTCAACAGCGGCTTCCTGAACATGTATTCGTAATTGGATCCCAAATACGTCCAACTGTCGAGCCTTTTCCTCCTGTGTATGCTTTCCGCCAGTTTTCTCCTCTCCTCATCGGTCTTGAAATCGAAAAGGAACCTCCTCATCACAGGCAACGTCTCTATGCGCTGCAGCCTTGGACCAAGGTCCCTGCGCAAAAGCCTGAGGTTCTGTGCCTCCTGCCTCTCCTCCTGATACGAGTACTGCCCTGCATAAGACTGCTCCATCCTCTGCATCTGCCAACCAATCTAGAGGGATGCGAAGATATTTATAAGCTGCTGCGCGATTCTAGTTATCCAACGATTGTGCAGGAGTTTGCGATGGAAAAGCCGATGCGGTTCCTTGAATATGCGGTAATTGCTGCCGTCTTCCTGCTTGCGCTGCACGATGCAATTGCTATGTACTATCTTGGTGGTGCCAACTGGGACTTCATAGCGCATTGGCTTTATGCGAAGTCCCTCATCAACCCCGCATTCTACTCCGCTCTGTTTTCGGGCAGATTGGCTGCTGCTACCCTTTACGCCAATTCCTTCTACTTCGAAACGCTCAGGGCCCCGCTCACAGGCATCATGATGGTGCCGTTCGCAATGATAGGCAAACCGGCAATCCCTGCGTATTTCGCATTCGCGCTACTGCTGCTGCTTGCATCCTCGCTCTACGTGTCAAGGCAATTGGATACAAAGGCATCAACGCTGCCGCTGATTCTCCTTACGCCATACGCAGCCTTTTTCCTGCTGCTCCTCAACGGCACGGAGATCGTGACAATGAGCATCCTCCTTGTCTTCGTAGCATTCCTGCTCAGGAAGAGCTGGAAGGCGGGAATAATACTCGGCATTGCAGGTCTCGCAAAATATCCGAGCCTTATATTCGTTCTTCTCCTCGTGCTGCTTCCTGCGGGGCAGAGGAGGAAGGCATTCCTGGCATTCGTGCTCGTAACGCTTCCGTGGCTTGCATTCAACGCAGTGGCGTTCCACAATCCGGTGTTCAGCTACATTGTATCAGCAAACTCCTTCTCGCAGGGCAACACCGCCGGCTATTTCCCAATAGGTGTAATATCCCAATCGCTGTGGCTTACGCTCCCGGAGCTCATCCCCGCCTTGGCTGTTGCAACCGCGCTGATCGCACTTGCTGGCGGAAAGCGCAGCGGTTTCATCGATGCAGCGCGCAAGGACTACAGGTACAGGGTACTTTTGGTCTTCCTTGCCGTCGGGCTGCTTGCATGGCTCATCATTGCAGTAAGGGGCTCCATCAACGATCTTCCCCGCCTTGGTTACCTGGTTTACGGCGGGTGCGCCCTGCTCCTCGCAACCGCCATATCCGACGTCTCGAAGGCCAGGCGGAGGGCCTATGCGTACTGCCTTGCGGCGCTGTTCATCTCAATGGCCGCAATATCAATAACGTGGTTCCCGTATTCCGGCTTCAGGTTTTACGGTTCTTCCAACGCAGCGCTGTCCTCTTCCGAGAACGCGATATCAGCACAGGGGCTGTCCAACTGCAACATCGTGTCGAACAACTGGGTGTATCTGATATACCTTGGATACAGGGCGCATTTCCCCTACTATTACAATTATACAATACAGCACTATCCTGTTGTGTACTTCACCGCCCTGGGCTCCAACAACACCGCCGTGAACCTCGCAAACATCACAAGAAAAACGGAATACAACGGATTCTTCGTAGCGCTTCCGCGCGACTATACCTGCTGATGCAACGCTCAACCAGTTAGCCTCCTCCTGAATATGAACAAAGCCTGGTCGAATGCGTCCTTCGCGTTTATCTTCTTGCCCTCCTTGTAGGTCCTTCCGCTGTACCTTATGTTTACCTCCTTTATCCTGTAGCCCTTCCTTATTATGGTGAGCAGTATCTCGGGGTCTATCAGGAACCCGTCCTCCTTCAGCTCGCTGTCGCTTACCATCGACCTCTTGAATATCTTGTAGCAGGTGTTTATGTCCGTGAGGTGCGTCCCGTAAAGAACGTTCAGCTCCCTGGTGAAAACGTCGTTCGCGAATTTCGCGAGTATGTACTCGTGGCCGGTCTTCTTGCCGTGTATCCTTGTCCCGAGCACCGCGGTGCCGTCGCCAACCTCCGGGACAAGTATGCCGTAGTCCTCTGGATAGTACTCCAGATCCGCATCCTGTATTATGATTATGCCCTCCTTTACCAGCTTGAGGCCCCTTCTTACGGAGTATCCCTTTCCCATGTTGTTGCCGTTGGACAGATAGGCTATCCGCTTGTCGGACTTCGCCATGTCCTTTATTATGTCGAGGCTGCTGTCGCCGGAGTGGTCGTCGATTATTATTAGGCTGTCGACCATTCCCTGCGCGAGTACCCTCTCTATTATGCTGCGCAGCGTCCTCTCCTCGTTGTATACGGGCATTATCACGCTGATCCTGTCTTTTCCATGCATAAAAATCAATAGTTATAGTTTGCCGTAGGAGTAGCTCAATGTCCGGAAATAATCAGCAGGGTTGCCCAGGCTGAGCCAGCTCTCCTCCTCAAGCAGCATGCCGTATACGCTACCCCCGTCCTTTATGATCTCCTCTATCCCCTGCGTGAGCTGCAGCTCCCCTTGGGACTTCACCTTCCTGAGCGCGCCGAATATCCTCGGCGAGAATATGTAGGATCCGCATATTGCAAGGTCCGACTTCGGATTCTCGGGCTTTTCCTGCACGCCATTGACCTTGAAGACCTTGTGCGAATGCATGTCCTTGTAGTGCACCGCCTCGACCACGCCGAACCCCTGCGGGTTCTCAACCCTTGAGAGGAACAGCAGGCAGTCCGGCTCCAGATCGCCGAATATGCTTGCTGCATCCTTGTACCCTCCTGTCATGAAATCGTCGTCAGCATGCACGAAAAACGGATCGGAGTTCGCGAACTCCTCGGCTTTCAGCACCGCGTCGCCGAATCCCTTCGGCTCCTTCTGGAAGACGAACGTTATGTCCCTCTCGAACAGGTAATCGGTCAGCATCCTCCCCTTCGTGCCAACTACGAAGCAAAGCTGCGACGCCCCCGCTTCCCTCAGCGATTCTATTATGAGGTCTATCACGGGCGTGGGGTACTTCCTGCCCTCTATGGTCTTGAACACGGGCAGCAGGCCTTTCGGTATCACGTTGGATATTGGCCTCATCCTAGTGGCCTTTCCCGCAGATGTGACTATCGCCTTTCTAATCTCCATCCGACATCAGCCGTATTTGTAGAAGAACAGCGGAGTCAGCGAATACATACCCGCATACCACATGAGCCATATGCCCCCTGATATCTTCAGCTCCATGAGGGCGACTATGCCGAGCACCGCAAGCACCGCAACGAACACCAGCTCCGTCCTGGCCTTTGCCATTGCTGATACGGCGCTTCCCATCTCCTCGCTCTTGCTGTTCCATTTCAGCCTGTCCTTCAGGTTGAATATGGCCGCAATCGCGGCCTTTGCCCTGACAACAGCTAACGCGTAGTTGAGCAGGAAAACCATCACGCCCTTCTTGAACGACTTGAAGTATATCTTCGTGAGTATGGCCGGCGCGAACATCGAGAGTATGAAGGCGAATAGCCCGAGCAGCTCTGCTATCTCAAGCGCACTGACCCTTGCAACAGATAGCGTTATGTCCGACCAGGAGGTGAACCTGGGTATTATGCCTATGTGCGCGAACGGCAGCGTGGAGAACACTATCGCAGTTGAGACTATGGTGAACAGTATGAGGACGACGGACAGGTAGTTGAGCCCGAATCCGTGGGCCATGTAGTTGAGCTTGGCGAGCATCTGCTGCTTCTTGAACTCCTTCTTCCTCAGGAAATAGGACACGAACTGCGTGTCGCCGTAATTGTATCGCCACTGCTGCTTCACCAGCTGCGAGAAGGTGTATATCGGCTTTCCATAAGCGTATACCTTCGGAAGGTAGAAACCTCTGTACCCCTTGAGGTCGCTCTCCAGGCTGAAGAAGGTGTCCTCTATCGCGTATTTCGGGAAGCCGCCGACCTCGTCTATTACCGATCTCCTTATGACTCCGCATGAGCCTGAGAATATGGCTGTGTTGTCCATCGCCCTGGCCGTCTCTATGAACTTGAAGAAGAACGCATCGAATATGTCAACAGTATCGGAGAAGAACGTTCCCTTGGAGTACCTCTTCTCCGTCTGCACATATGCTATCTTCTCGTCCTGGAAGTAGGGAAGCACGTCCATCAGGAAGTTCCTGTCCTCGAGATGCTCGTCGCAGTCGAAAACGGCAACGAACTCGTCCCTGGACCTTTCCAGGAAATGGTTCAGGGCGCCTGCCTTGTAGTCGGTGTTCCTTTTCCTGTATATGAAGTTTATCCCTGAGCTCTTGCAGAACCTTTCAAGCTCGCGCTTCCTGTCCTTGTCTGCGGAATCGTTGAGCAGGAACACGTTAAGCTTCCCCTTCGGGTACCTTATGCCAGTGAGCTCCTTCGCGTTGCGCTTTATCATATCGAGATCCTCGTCATGCGACGGCATCACTACGCTCACGGTTGGGAGCCTCCCCATCGGCTTGAGCTTGCTCTTGAGCTCCTCTATGTACTTCTCGTATCCGAAGGACTTGTAGTACCAGTATGATGCAAGTATGTTGAAGAAACCCGATATTATTGACAGGAACAGGAAGCATATCGCTATTGCGTACAGGAACAGGCTGTTGGATACGAGGAACAGGTATATGGAGAAGCCGAAGCCTGCGACTGAGAGCACCAGGAAGAGTGCAACGGTGAAAAGTTTCCCTATATAGTCTATGTCTAATTGTGCCTTCCGCATTGAAATTACCAATTGATCAAAATATTATTCAACTTAAACAAATAAAAACGTGTAATATATTTATAGGATACCGTGCAATTTGAGCACGAAAGCCAAAGCGACGAACAGCACCTCCACCCCTATCATCATATATGTAACATCCTTCTCAGTTGCCCTTTTTATGTTCATTGCTATGTGCGTGAGGCTGTATATGCTCCTGCCGTAGGGAGGCGCAAGCGTGCCGTCCCTCTGCCTTATCCCAAGGTCCGTAACCTTGAATTTCCCCCTTAGGTGCAAGATAAACTCCATTATCCATGGTATGAATATTATGAGCCCGAACGCCTCAGCATGCCCCATTATTATGATTGCGACAAGCGCGCCTCCCACGCAGTAGGTGAAGCTGTCCCCGGGGAGTATCCTTGCAGGATACCAGTTGAAGAGCAAGAATGCTATCAGGGAGCCCGCAAGCACCGACGACAGGAAAAGCCCTACCGCATTGCCGAAGAAGAACGAATAAAGCGCAAGACCGATGCTTGCGACAAGCCCAGCGGATGCCTCGAGCCCGTTGAATCCGCCGAGCAGGTTGTAGGCATTGGCCACGAAAACCACTATCAGCGGTATGATTATCACCGGGAACCATATCCCGAAATTCACCGTGCCCAGAAATGGTATGTCTATGGCGGTAACGCCGGAATTGACCGCCATGAGCGGCAGAGCCCCCGCAAGCGTGAGCACCGGCTTCTGCCACTGCTTCAGCCCCTGGTTTATCCCCTGCATGCCGGTTACCTGCACCCTTTTGGTCTTCACGTTTATGTCGTCTATGAACCCAACGGCCGCTATCAGCAGTATCGACAGCGCGGTTGCGAGTATCGCCGACACGTTTATTACCGGGGAGAATATGAAGGATGCGCCGAAAGTATATGCGAGTATTCCCACAGTTATGCCGAACGCAACCGCTATGCCTCCGCTCCCGGGAAGCTTCCTTATCCTCTCCTTGTTCCTGTCCTCTGCGACTATGCCTGCGCCGTAGAAGTACGGCATTATGAACTTTATCGCGACTATCGTGGCCGCGATTGCGATAAGCGCAGGCAGTATGACAGTAAGGAAGGAATGGTATGCCATGGTAATAACATCTTAAGCAAGTTAATTAATGTTTTGCCTGCTCCGCCTTCTCCAGCCTTTTCTTGACGTGCTTCAGCGCGGCGAAGCTGTCCCTCTCTATCTCCTCAAGCCTCATGGATATGTACCTTGAGCGTTTCTCGAGATCGGGGATGAGCCTGTAGTCAAGCGCGTTGACCCTCCGCTTGACCTTCTCCACTTCCAGAACGAGCCTCTTGAGCCCCAGCTCCCTCTGCGCAACGCCTATTATGCTCTCGAGCGCAACGTTGAACGACTCGTTTATGTCATCAACTGCTATGCTCGTGGACATGAGGTTGTACTCGGCCTTTCCTTCCCCCGTTATCTTTATTATCTCCGGTATCTGCACGCCCATTATGCCCTTCAGGCTCACGCCTATCCTCTCGGCCTCAGGCACGTGCATCGAAGCTGATTCAAGCTCGAAGTCGCCAACATAGGCGCTCGCCATCGTCACCGATTCGTATGCCCTCTGCACCAGCAGGTTCATGTGGCTCCTGTCCTGCCTCGACTGCTTGAGTAGCCTCAGGAACTCCATGACAAGCACTTCCTGCTTCCTCTTCAGGACGTTGTAGCCCTTCTTCGCCATGGCCTTTCGCCTCTTGGCTATTATGAGGTTCATCCTCGTCGGGCTTATCATTTGCTCGCCTTGTAGTATTTCTTTACGTATTCCTCCTTTATCCTTGTTAGCTCTGTGTCCGGAAGCATGGACAACAAGTTCCACCCTATGGAAAGCGTCGTCTCTATGTCCCTGCTCTCGTATGCTCCCTGCCTTATGAACCTGTTCTCGAACTCGTTCCCGATGTTTAGGTAAAGCCTGTCGCTCTCACCGAGCGCCTCCACTCCTACTATCGAGCTCAGGGCCTTTGCGTCCTGCGCCCTTGAATATGCGCCGTAGAGCTGGTCGGCCACGCCCCTGTGGTCCTCTCTTGTCTTGCCCTTGCCTATCCCGCTGTTCATCAGTCTGGAGAGCGATCCGAGCGGGTTTATCGGCGGGTATATGCCCTTGTTGGCAAGCTCCCTGCTCAGGAACATCTGGCCCTCTGTTATGTAGCCCGTAAGGTCCGGTATCGGATGCGTTACGTCGTCGCTAGGCATCGTGACAACGTTGAGCTGGGTTATGCTGCCCTTCTTGCCCTTGAGGATTCCAGCCCTTTCGTATATACCTGCGAAGTCCGTGTACATGTAGCCCGGGTATCCCCTTCTTCCGGGAACTTCCTCTCTTGCGCTGGAGAGCTCTCGCAGCGCCTCGGCGTAGTTCGTCATGTCGTTGAGTATAACGAGCACGTGCATTCCTCTTTCGTATGCAAGGTACTCTGCAGTTGTCAGCGCCAGCCTCGGCGTTATTATCCTCTCGATGCTGGGATCGTCAGCAAGGTTTATGAAAGCTACGGTCCTCTTTATCGCGCCGGTCTTCCTGAATTCCGTCACGAAGTATTCGGCATCGTCGTAGGTTATGCCTATCCCTGCAAATACAACAGCGAAGTTCTCGCTTGCGCCCTTGACCTTCGCCTGCCTGGTTATCTGCGCGGTGAGCTCGTTGTGCGGCAATCCCGATCCTGAGAATATGGGGAGCTTCTGGCCCCTGACAAGGGTGTTCAGCCCGTCTATCGTTGATATCCCTGTCTCTATGAAGTCGCTGGGCATCCCCCTTGACGCTGGGTTTATCGGCGCGCCGTTTATGTCCCTCCTCTCGCCGCTGGTTATGAGCCCCGCGTTGTCCTTCGGCCTTCCCTGCCCGTCAAAGACCCTTCCTAGCATGTCCTCGCTTGACCTCACCATGAACGTTTCCCCGAGGAAACTCACCGATGTCCTGTTTATGTTTATCCCGTTTGTCGGGCCGAACACCTGCACTACGGCGTTCCTGTCGCTTGTCTCCAGCACCTGCCCGAGCCTCTCCTCCCCTGTTGGTAGCCTTATCCTTACTATCTCGTTGTATGCCGCGCTCTTCACCTTGCCTACCACTACCAATGGGCCTGCAACGCTTTCTATGGTGTTGTATTGTATGTCAAGTTTCATGCGATCACTTCTTGCCTCTTCCCTTCCTGCCCGGGATTTCCTCCTTCTTCGCCAATCGATCCTTTCCCTCATCTTTCCTGCCCTCGTTGGCATGCGCAGCCGCAGCCTCAAGCGCCTTTTCAGCATTGGCAGCATCCTCGGCGCCGGCCTCCATATCCCCTATCAGCGAGCTGAACTCCCTGTCCATCTCATCCCTTATCTTCTTTGCTGTTGCCTCCACAAGCTTGTCCTCGACGCCCTTCATCCTCGATATCTCTGACCTCACGCCCATCTTCGCTATGGACGACACGCTGACGCCCTTGCCTACCGCTTCGTTGGCGCCGCTTGCAAAGCGGAGCATTGTCGCAAGCATCAGGTCCTGCTTGGCAAGGCTGGAATATGCATCAGTTTCATCGAACGCGCTCTGCCTGAGGTAATCCTCGCGTATCATCCTTCCCACTTCTAGCACCACCCTTTCGGAATCCGGAAGCGCATCCTCCCCGACCAGTTGCACTATGTCCTTTAGCTCAGCCTCCCTTTGCAGGAGCCTCATCGTTTCCTTCCTGTTCTTCACGAACTGTTCTCCTACGTTTTCAGAGTACCAGTATTCCAGCGCATCGGAGTAAAGAGAATAGCTGCTGAGCCAGTTTATGGACGGGAAGTGCCTTGAGCTTGCAAGCGACGCATCAAGCGACCAGAACGTCTTCACGACACGCAGCGTTCCCTGCGATACGGGCTCCGATATGTCCCCTCCGGGAGGGGAGACTGCGCCTATTATGGTGATCGAGCCCGTTGTGCCGTTAAGGTTCTCGACCTTTCCGCTTCGCTCGTAATATTCGGCAAGCCTCTTCGGGAGGTAAGCCGGATATCCTTCCTCTCCTGGCATCTCCTCAAGCCTTGCGGATATCTCTCGCATCGCCTCCGCCCACCTTGAAGTTGAGTCAGCCATGATCGCAACGCTGTATCCCATGTCCCTGAAGTATTCCGCGATTGTTATTCCTGTGTATATGCTCGCCTCCCTTGCGGCCACGGGCATGTTGCTGGTGTTGGCTATGAGTATTGTCCTCTCTATGAGCGGCCTTCCGGTTCTCGGGTCATTGAGCTCCGGGAATTCCGTAAGGACCTCTGTCATCTCGTTTCCGCGCTCCCCGCATCCTATATATACAACTATATCTGCATCGGAATATTTCGCGAGGTTTTGCTGGGTTACCGTCTTTCCCGCGCCGAACGGGCCGGGTATCGCAGCGGTGCCCCCCTTGGCAACCGGGAACAGCGTGTCTATGACCCTCTGGCCGGTCACGAGCGGCTCGTTCGCCCTGTACTTCCTCCTTATCGGCGAGGGCTTTCTAACGGATCTTTCCTGCACCATGCTTATCTTCACGACCTTGCCGTTCTCCACGACTTCGGCAACGGTGTCCTCTATCGTATGCGTGCCGGAGGATATCCTCTTTATCTTTCCGCTGACGCCGTGCGGCACCATTATGTAGTGCTTGGTGAGCTCGGTTTCCTGGACGTATCCTATTATGTCGCCGCCCTTTACGCTGCTTCCGGCCTTTACCTCCTTGCCTGCCACGAATTTCCACTTCCTGTTCTTCTCTACCGGATCTACTATGATGCCCTTTGCTATGAAGGCGCCGCTCCTCTTTTCGAGCAGCTCCAGCGGCCTTTGTATGCCGTCGTATATCTTGCCCAGGAGCCCTGGTCCCAGCATCACGGAAAGCGGCTTTTGCGTTGATTCTACCGGCTCCGCGGGCCTCAGCCCAGTAGTGTCCTCGTATACCTGTATCACCGCCCTTTCGCCCCTGAGCTGTATTATCTCGCCTATGAGCGACGAGTTTCCAACCTTTACAACATCATACATGTTGCTTCCCATCATGTCCTTCGCAATCACTAAAGGCCCTGATACCTTTTCTATTATTCCTATGAAATCACCTTAAGCGGTCTTGTTTATGTCTATGCCAATTGCCCTCATTATCAACTTTCTCAGCGTGTCCGGCTGCCCCTCCTCCCTGTATGACGGCACCTCTATCACCATCGGCAGCGCGCTTTCCGATACCGCGTTGGAGAGCTTCCTGTCCCTTATATCGCCGAGCACGCCAGACGTGGTTATTATTATGCCGATGTCGTCGCGCTGCATGAGCTCCCGCAAAACCCTCTCGGATTCAACCGCGTTCTTCACCGAATACGTTTCCGCCACTCCGGACAGCTTGAATCCCAGCGCGAGCTGGGTGTTTCCAACGACGACTATCTTGTAGGTCTTCAGAGGCTCCATATCACCAGCCTCGAAACTTCCTCCTTCGAAAGCCCGTATTCCCTTGCCTTTACAAGCGCCCTTATCGTGAATACCTCTATCTCCTTGAGGTATATGTAATCTACTAGCGTGCCAAAAGAGAGCACGCTGGATCTTAGCAGCGCGATGCTCCTGTTGAATATCTGGTTCCTCATGCTCACCTCGAAGGGCAGCATCTGGTCGTTTTCCCTGTATAATTCGATCGCCGCATTGAGGTCGAATGCCTTTGACTTCGCTGCGAATTCCGCTACGTTCCCCGAGCTGCTGTACATGCCTGACAGCGCGCCTATGCCCACGTCGCCGTTCCTTATCAGCGTATCTGATATGTCCTCGAACTTGAGGCCCTTCCTCTTCGCGCGCAGCAGCGTTATCATGTTGCGCATGTCTATGTCCATCCTCAGTATTATCGCGGACTTGTCACCGCTTCTTCCCAGGCTGACCGCAAGCTCCCCCAGCTCCCTGTAGTGCTCCTGGTCTATCGCGGCGAGCGCATCCATTATGCTCCCTGTCTTTATGTACCTGGACAGCACCTTGCCCAGAAGCTCCTTGTGGTGCCTGTTCCTCATCAGCATGCTGAGCGCCTGCTCTATGCTCTCCGATTTCATCACCTCCTGCAGCATCACGGTGCCGAAGCCGTCGGCGCTTATTATGTATTTTGATATGGAGTCGTACGTTTGCCCTCTCTCGAGCGCCTCAAGCACCAGCTTGACGTTTCCCAGGGCCCACCTTGCGGTTATCTTCCTTATCGTGCGCTGCTCGTCCTTCGGCGTTATCTCAGCCAGCTTGTTGAGCTTCTCGGCCATGCTCTCGCTTATCGCGAAGTCGAGGAGCGTGGGGCTTATCTCAAGGCCGCCGAACTTTATTATCGATGCGTTGTAATCCGTCTGGAAGAGTATGGAGAGTATCGCGTCTATGCTCTTCGCCTCTGCTATGCTTTTCATCGTGGAGCTGCCTATAAGCTTGGACTCCATTCCCTTTACCCTTGCGTTGGAATAGCCGTACTTCCTGGCCCTTTTCAATATGCCAAGCCTTTTGACTCTAGTTTGCTCTTTCATCCGAACATTCCCTTTGACAATACCCTTCTTATGGTTTCTGCATTGGAGCCGATGGTACCACTTATTGTCGCATCGACCCTTATCCTCTTGTCCTTAGACTCTATTATTATCCCGTCTATGCTTTCGTGGTCCACATCCATTCCGTAGGGCTTCACTATCTCCTCGTTGCGCCTGTCAACCTTTGCTGTGCAGAGCTCCGGCGGCACCACATCGGAGAACCTCTTGAGTGCGGATTTTATGAGATTGCCCTCGCTCTTGCGCATCCTAGCTTCCAGTACCGGAAGGAAGCGCTTCAGCTCGCGGCTTATGCGCTCCTCCCTTGCGCCTGTGAGTATGCTGCCTATCTCTATGTCAAGCGATATGGATGTGTCCTTCCTACGCTGCTCTGATTCGCCGCGCGCGTTGTCCATTATGCCGTCGCTGAGGGATTTGGCATCCGATTCCGCTTTTTCGATTATGTGCGCGCACTCGGCGTCGCCCTCATCGGCTATCCTGCCAGCCTCAGATTTCGCCTGCTCCTCTATCTCCTTTTGCAGCTTGTCCAGGGCCATTGCCACACCGTCAGACAAGTCCTGCCCCAAGCAATATCAGTATTGCGACCACGAACCCGAAGATTACGAGCGTTTCTGGGAGCACGAGAAACAGAAGGACTCTTCCCATCTCCTCCGGCTTCTCAGCCAGCAGGCCCATGCCTGCGCTTCCTATTGCCGACTGCGCCATAGCCGTTGCTATTCCAGTTCCGACTATAGCTGTAGCCGCTCCCAGCGCCGCTATTGCAACCGATAAGGTCATTGTTGCTGCCATTCATTTTCACCAATTATTCTTTAGTATAAACCCTCCTTGAAGAGAAGGGGCTGAACTTGATGCCTCCGCCGTTGTAGAACTTCGTGAAGAACTCTACGAAGTTCAGCCTGGCGCCCTGCACAGCGCCCTCGAACATCGACACTATCATGTTCATGAAATGCAGTATCATGAATATTATGAAGTAAAGTATGAATACTGGTATGCCCATCGCAATGTTGGGCGTGAACGCCTTGTCTATCAGGAAGGCAAGCACAACGCTTGCAAGGCCGAAGCCCATGAGCCTGGCGTAACTCAGCGGATGCGATATCAGGTTCGTAACTTCCGCAGCTTCTGTGCCGCTCAAGACCATCGTTGCAATGAGCGAAGCTATCGCTATACCAGCAGCTACCAGCGTTATCTCCGAGCCGAACGCATTGAAAAGCCCTCCAGCGATCGCGACAGTGCCGGATATTATGAGGAAGAAAGACGCAAGCCTGCCGAATGCCACCTTCCTGTGGTGCTTGTACTTGTTCACGAACCCGAAGAGCAGGCCGATGGCCACCTGCACTATGCCGAATATCACTGCCACCACTATCAAAACAGTTATGTCCTTGAACCAGTCGAACCCGTTGAAGGCTATGAAGTACTGGTTGAGCTGGAGCCCGAAATACTGGTTGGAGAGGAAGCCGAAGACTATCGCAGACAAGGAGCTCAATTGCCATATCTTAGCCGTATTGTACACAAGGCCATCGGGATCCGTTATCCTCGTTATGTAATTGGCGAACAGGAATGATAGTATGCCGTACCCCACGTCGGATATCATGAACCCGTAGAATATCGGAAAGGATATTATGAAGGGTATCGCAGGATCAAGCTCGTCGCTCCTCGGAACCGATATGAAGTTTATCATGTAGTCGAAGGGCTGCAGTATCTTCGGCCTGTTCATCAGCGTCGGAGCGAGCTCATCGTCCTCGAACTCGTCCATGTGGTACCTGCCGCCTGTCGCCTTGGACAGGATCCCTGTCAAGTCACCTATCTTTGCCTTGGGCACCCATCCCTCTATGACTATGGACCTTTCCGTTTTCTTGAATATCCTCCTCACATCCGCCTTAGATGCCTCTATCTTCAGCATCTCCATGAGGGCTGCGAGCCTAGCGTAATCGCTTGTGTATATGCCCTCCAGCTCCCTGTCTATCTCGAGCATCCTTTTCTCGTCGGCAGATTTTTCCTTTGCTATTGCAGAGAGCGCATCCTTCGGCATCCCCTTTATGTGCGGCAATGAAATATCTAGCGGCTTGAGCTTGTACCTCCTTGCCATGTCGTCCATGTCAATGCTGTTTTCATACGCAATCAGCATGCTCTGCTGTCCCTTTACGGATGATTCTATTACCTCTGCCGACATCTTGCTATTTGATATGTCATCCTTCAGCCTTTCGAGCTCCTTCCTGCTCTCGTAGGAATATACCCTGAACCCGAGAGAGCTGCTCCTGAGGCTCCCGAGGTCTATATCTATTCCTGAAATCTGCCTGGCAACGCCCTCCGACATCTCAAGCTGCTTAACCGACTGGGACTTTTTTTTCCTTTCCTCGCTTAGGTCGTATATCCTGCCTATAACCTTCATTCCCGATATCCTTGAGACCAGCTCATCAGCCGACAGGTGCCTCTCCTGCCTGAAGCCTGCCTTCTTGGCTTTCCTCGGCCTCTTCAGTATGGCCATAGCGCCTGCAAGGCGTATCTCCATGTCGGACAGCTCGGCAAGGTGCTCTGATATGTCGTCGGAGAGCTCCAGCTTGCTCTTCCTGAGGTCGATAATGCCTGCCCTGTGCAGCGCCGATATTACCTCCTTCCTGTCGGCCTCAAGGCATATCAGCCTTACCTTCTGCATAGGCTCGCTCCTGAACATTCATGCACCCATTATCTCGCTTATTACCTTGTCGGCAAGCGCTTCCAGCTTGTCCTTGCCTATTTTCCTGCTGCTTATCTTCCTAGCCTCGCCCTTAGCTGCTTCCAGCTTCCTCTTCCTTGCAAGCTCGAGCTCCCTCTCCGTCTTCTTGAGCAGCTCCTCTGCCATCGAATTCGCGCGAATTTCGGCGTCCTCCACCATCTTCCTTGCCCTTTCCCCAGCCTCGCGCAGCTTCCTCTCCCTGTGCCTTTTAGCATCGTCCAAAATGAGCCTTGCCTTCTCCTCAGCTTCCTTTACCCTTTCGATGGATTTTATTTGCTTATGCTGGTCCATTATTATCTCCATATATGTGCAAAGAAGCAATATAAACTATTGCCTTGCGATTCCGAATTCGCATATCCTTAAAAATAAACAATCCGATTAGAGTTGCGTAAGAAATGTATATATATCTTACAAAATAAAGCTGTCAGTGTGATAAAATGGTAAGCATATCGCTGTTTAGGGCTCCAAAGCTCACACCGGAGCAGAAAAGGAAAGAGGAGGAGCGCCTTACTATAGAAATAATGCTCCTGAACCAAAAGCTGCAGCTCGGCCGGCAGGTAGGGGACATAAAGGTGCTGCTTCCGCGGAAGGAGCGCAAGGCAATAACAAAGGAGATACTGAGGAGATTCGAGAGCATAGAAAAGCTCAAGGGCGCGCAGAATCCCGGGCAATGAACTAAAAAGGCATAAAAGCTTTGTTTAGCATTAGTATTCTGATTCAATGGACAAGCGGTTCCACGTCGATCCTTACAAGGTAGAGGGTTCCGTGGACTACGGCCAGTTCGCAAGGAGCTACGGGATAAAGCCGATAGACGCGGAGCTTAGGAAGAGGCTCGAAAAATACGCCGGGCAGCTCCACTTCCTCATACGCAGGCAGATATTCTACTCGCACAGGGACCTCAACTGGCTCCTTGACGAGTACGAAAAGGGGAACAGGTTCTACGTATATACCGGCAGGGCGCCGTCAGAGCAGATGACAATAGGGCACCTGCTGCCGTTCACAATGGCAAAGTGGCTCCAGGACAGCTTCAAGGCTGATGTATACATACAGATACCTGACGAGGAGAAGTTCCTTGCCAAGGACAACCTGAAGCTCTCGCTTGACGAGATACATGGCATAGCAATCGAGAACATCTACGACATAATCGCCCTGGGCTTCGACCCGAAGCACACCAAGATATTCCTAGATACGGAATATGCGGGAAAGCTCTACAGGAATGCCGTCAGGGTAGCAAGGCACATAACGTTCTCGATGACAAAGGACGCGTTCGGTTTCACTAACGAGTCCAACATAGGGAAGATATTCTACACCAGCATGCAGGCCGTTCCATCCTTCCTGAAGTCCGTCGAGGAAGGGCATAACATCCCGTGCCTGATACCTCTTGCCATAGACCAGGACGTGCACTTCAGGATAGCAAGGGACGTAGTGGAGAAGCTCGGCTACTACAAGCCTGCAATAATGCACACGAAATTCCTGCCCTCGCTCAGCGGAGACCCGAAGATGTCATCCAGCGACCCGATGAACGCGATATACCTGAACGACACCGATGAAACGGTGAAAAGGAAGATAGCCAGGGCCTTCACCGGGCAGCAGGCAACAGCAGAGCTGCAGAGGAAATACGGCGGTGATCCTGACAAATGCGTTGTATGCCAGTATTACAAGTACTTCTTCGAGCCCGATGACAAGAAGCTGGAAAGGATACTTGAATCCGAGAGGAAGGGGACCATACTCGCAGGGGAGCACAAGCAGCACCTTGCCGATAGGATAAACGATTTCCTTGGAAAGCACAGGAAGAGGAGGGAAAGGGCAAAGAAGATGCTGGACAGCTTCATTGCCAGGGACTAGGTGCATATATGCCCAAACCTGAGAGGGACAAGGATTCTGCAAGGGCACTGGGCGTGAAGGCGGCCAGGAGCACACTGATATATACCGTGGGCAACATAATAGGCTCGTCAGCTGTGCTTCTCTTATTGATAATACTTGCGCGGCTTCTCAAGCCAACGGATTTCGGGATATATGCGATTGCCATAGCGTTCTACACACTTCTTTCCATAGGCGGCCACTTCGGCATGGGAACCGCGCTGCGGAAGGAGGTGCCGCAGATACTCAGCGACAGGAAAAGGGTGGCAGAATTGATAAGCAACAGCTACGTCGTTGCGCTCGCCGTAGCGCTAGTGGTTGCGCTTGTAGCGATGGCGCTCAGCAACGCCATAGCGATAGGCGTATACCACGACCCCGGCATATCCAATACGCTGGTGCTGGCATCGCTCCTGGTTCTGCTCTACGCGCTGTTCAACCTTACTCTTGCTGCTCTCATATCCGTGGAGAAGGTGCGCGAGGGAACTATGATATATTTGATGTATGCGTTCATACAGCTGGTTGCAGCTGCGGCGCTAGTGCTCCTCGGCTACGGCGTGTTCGGCGCAATGGTGGGATTGGGGATAGGGCTGATCGTGCCGTCGCTGATAGGCCTTTACAAAGTGGCATCGTACATAAACTGGAAGTTCGTCATGCCGTCAAGGGGCACCATAAGGCACCTCATGGGATTCTCGGCGCCTGTGGTCGCATCGAACGTCGCGGTGCAGGGCCCCCCGAACCTCGCGATACTGCTTCTCGGGGTGTACTCAACGGCAATAATAGTTGGGAACTACAACGCGGCATTCAAGTTCGGCAATTTCGTGAACGTGTTCCTTGTCGCAAACGCTTTCATACTGCTGCCGTCGTTTGCCATCGCATTCTCCGACAGGAATCTTTCATCCAAGATAGGCAGGATATACAACAGCAGCATTCATTATACACTTATACTGATGCTTCCTGTGATAATATTCGCGATATCGGTTGCAAGGCCGCTGATGCGCCTGCTGTTCTCCGCGCAATACTCAGTTGCGCCGTTCTACTTCACAATAATAGTGCTAGGAACCGCGCTAGGGATAATAAGCACATATGCTGGCAACCTGATAGTGAGCTACGGCGACACGAAAAGGTTCATGATATACCAGCTCATAGGGGTCTCGCTCCAGATAATACTGCTGCTTGTACTTACTCCTATGATGAAGGCGGTCGGGGTGCTGCTTTCCCTATTCGTCATATCACCGATACTGCTTGACATGTTGTACATGCGCGCGCTGTACAGGCAGTTCTCATTCAGGCACAGCATAGGCAGCATATTGAGGCTCGTGCTACCAGCGCTCATGCTCATGGCGCTGCTCTACTCTGTGACATTGCTGCTGCACAGCAGCGTGTACTCGCTTTTGACAAACGCGGCGCTGGTCGCATTGCTGTTCCCGCCGCTTGCTGTGGCGTTCGGCGGGATAAAAAGGGAAAACACCGAAATGATAAGGGAAATCAGCAAATCGTTGAGGGTGGAATGGATTGCAAGCTACATTGTAAATTACACGGAAATGTTCATGCGGGACAAAAGTATTAAACTTAACCGAACATAATAGTTAGCGTTGCCTTCCATCAGGAACTAGGCAGCCTTCAAGCCATAAGTGCCTCGGTAGCTCAGTGGTAGAGCGCTTGTCTTGTAAACAAGAGGTCGAGGGTTCAATTCCCTCTCGGGGCTAGTTTTAAATATTCTATTGCTCTTATATCTAGGTGTTAAAATGCAACGAAATAGTTTTGCTTATCAAGGGAGGCAAGACATTGACGATGAAGTCCATGATTATGAGCGTAAGGCACCATTAGGGACATGGGATGCAAGAAAAATGCTGCGAAGCCAGCCGCCTATGCCCAGAATATCTAAAGAGCGTGTGCCAAAAGACTTCCCTGAATTAATCAGCACACTAAAGCAGAATAAGGCATCTATTATTCCAACTTATGACTTACCTGAAACTTATTACCATATTATGCATCATGTTGACGGAAACAAATTAAAAATTAAGGTTTCTCAGTCAGAAGACGATGGTTGGTCTAAAATCGAAGTGGATTTAGAGAAAGGAAGATTTGCAGAAGATATACTTAGAACGGATTTCCCCCACCTATTTTCTGTTAGCTTTTAGTAGATGAGCCCGAGGAGAGATGGTCCTACTTCGGGTTCGCATCCCTCTCGGGGCTATGTATTAACAGGAATTAAAGCCCTTTCATAAGGTGGTTTATAAAACTAAATACCACAGTATTAATCAGATGATACCATGAGGAAGATATACTTATTTTTGAATCTGAGTATAGATGGATACTTCGAGGGTCCAAATCACGATCTGTCATGGCATAAAGTAGATAAGGAATTTAACAAATTTGCAATAACTCAGCTCAATGAAGCTGATCTAATTATTTTTGGTAGGCGTACGTACCAACTAATGGAATCATTCTGGCCAAAAGCCCAAGATGATCCAACTATATCTAAGGAGGACCTGATAGTCGCAAAACTTATGAACAATAAACCTAAGATAGTTATCTCTAGGACCCTCAAAAAGGTACAAGAGCAAAAGAACTGGAAGAATGTGAAGCTCATGAATAAGTTTGATCCAAAAGAGATAATCAAACTGAAGAGGCAAAAAGGCAACGGAATATGGGTCGGCGGATCTGATCTTGCCGTATCTTTCATAAAGTCAGGACTTATAGACGAATTTAGGTTCATGATAATGCCTGTTGCAATAGGAAAAGGCACGCCACTTTTCAAGAAATTGGGCAGAAGACTTAACCTGAAGCTCGTAAAAACACAAAGATTCAAATCGGGAAACATGCTTCTTTATTATAGATCTCCAAAATTAGGTAAATAGTCTTTGGTAATACTCTTGTATAGGGTTATTGCATATGGCAATAAAACCGATAATTCTTAGATAAGCGTGAGGGGCTTTAGCGCCTGTCGGGCTGGAGACCTCCCGGGGCTATCCAAAGATTTCCATAGCACATGTTATACGCCTGTGTCCAATAATTCCACTATTTCCTAGGGGTTTATAGAAACCCCCAGGCATGTTTGTTTTGGCGACAAACATGAACGACCTTAGGAATTGGAGAGATATAAACCAGCGGTTGGTAAACCGTGGACGAACGTCAACATACCTCAAC
>JAGWHU010000004.1 GCA_028866575.1 Candidatus Micrarchaeota archaeon
TTATCTTTTTGACAACTGGGGCAACTGTGGCCAAAGTGTCTCATACGGCAGCATGGAAGGGCAAACGCAGGCCTGCAATCCAAATGTTGGTGTCAGTATAGGTGTAATGGGCGGCACTTGGAATTCAACAACATCACAGACATGGTACAGCAATTATGTATCATACCGTGGCACACAAACAGTCTATCAGTATCCCGAATTCCCATCCCTGGAATATGTGTCTCTTGGTGCATTTGGAAATCGCGGCACTATATCAGCGCAATGGCTAAGAATAAGGGCATTCCCTCCCAACGCGATAATGCCATCTGTCACATTCGGCACAACAAATGCATTTGTAGTAATACCAACAATAACCCCAGCAGGCCATCAGGTAGTATACGGCAACTCAAACACCATACTTTCATTTACATCATCAATGGGGGCATTGTCCCCTCCTTACACCTACAACTGGATCGCGGTTAACACAGTAACAGGGGCAACAATTGCAAACGCACTGTACACTGGAGTATCTTCAACAGCCAACACGTTCACGTTCAAGACAAACGCCCAGATGGATGGCAACACGATACAAGTTAATGTGATAGTCACAGATAGCAAGTCAACAACATTAAATTCGATAAAAACGGAAACCATAACAATCAGCAACGTGGTTGCCCCATCAGGAATTGTGACGTATTTGCCCATAACAATAAACAATGCACAAGGGTCCGCAACGCAGTCGCCATTCCAGGAAATGATAACAGTAAACAGCATGAATTATACTTCTATAGAATCAGGAAACTTGGACAACATCGAATTCTTCAACATGACAGGCGCCATAATCCCATCATGGCTCGAAACCAACAACACCAACACATCAACAGGAACAATCTACTGGGTAAAGTTGACAAACTCCATACTTGGGATAGGAAGTGACAAGACAGGAATACAGGCACATACAAACGTAACAATTTTTATGGGTTTCGCGCAGATTGGAACAAACCTCTTCAGCAACACGATGACCGGAGAAGCCCCCCAACTCTCATCATCATATGCGCAGTACGATACAGGCGCCAACGTGTTCACGACGTTTTACGACAACTTCGAAGGGACGTCAATCAGCGCAGCATACAACCAGATAACACCATCAGCACTGTCCCAGAACAACGGCATAACATACTCCTCAGGGGGATATGGCGGTATAATAACCAACAACGGATTCGCACCACCGTTCATATACGATGTGAAAATTACATCTCTTAATAACGTTTATGTAGGGATGGAAATACAAACGGGAAACACAGCCGCAAGCAGTGGTTATCTTTTTGACAATTGGGGCGGATGCGGCCAAAGTGTCTCCTATGGCAGCATGTTGGGACAAACGCAGGCCTGCAACCCAAGTGTTGGTGTCAGTACAGGCATAATGGGTGGCACTTGGAATTCAACAACATCGCAGACATGGTACAAAAATTATGTGTCATATCATGGTACACAAACAGTCTACCAGTATCCTGAATTCCCATCCCTGGAATACATATCTCTTGGTGCATTCGGGAGTGGCAGCACGATATCAGCGCAGTGGCTCAGGGTCAGGGCATTCCCACCCAACGCGATAATGCCCTCACAAACCTTCAGCAATACAATCACAGTATATGTACCTCCATCATTATTGTTACCTGTTAGGGAAGTCATAGCAAACACGCAATCTGGAAATGAGATTATAACAGCTACATGTCCTACCGGGGATATTTGCCAAATATGGAAAGAAGGTGGAATTTCGTATCTCGCAAGTGGTACAACAACAACTGCTCTTGATGCAAACACGCTGCCAATAGGTTATACCTCATTATATGCTAATGACATAACTGCTGGAACTACTACCCCCGTTAAGACATTAAGGATAATAAATGTAGAGCATTCAATAGCAATAACGCTCACAAACAACCAGAATACTGCAGTATCTGCAAATACCCAACTCATGTTCACATTTAACGCATCGAATTTCACTTCTTGGGAATCAAATTCCCTCAACAACACAGCCCTCTACTTCCAGAACGGGACTGTTGCATATTCCTGGCTAGAGGGCAACCTATCAAACGAGCAATCAGCGGCGAACATCCTCTATCAAAGTACAAATGTAATATATTGGTTCAAGAGCCCTCCAACCAATACCTTCTTACCGGCAAACACAGGAACAGCAAAAACCAATACAATAATCCTCGGTTTTGACATACCAGCAAACAACCTCCTTGATGGTAATTTTATAGGAGAAGCGCCCCAACTGTCTCCAACTTATGCACAATACGACAATGGTGGTGCTGTATTTGATTTCTATGACAATTTCTCATCTACTACTCTATCAAAATGGAACATAGAGGGATATTCACCAACTGTTAGCAATGGAATATCAATAAGCGAATCCTCATCATCTGCAGGATGCGGCGAAAACGGCGTGAGCTCCATTTCATCATTTTCTAGCCCTGTTATCGCAGAGGCCCTCGGCGAACTAGACAGCCCACAGAAATCAAGCCAAACGGGTTGCTTTATGGGTGGTGTTGAGTTCTCTACTGGAAACGTTGGTCCAAACCCATCGGTAGCAACTGGTTGGGCACAAAGCTCAATAAACAATTTCGGTATGTCTTCATGGGATGGCAGTTCTCACTATGCCAAGGATTTCCCTTCAACTTATCAGGGGACAAACACCGTCTTCGGAGTATCCTACTATTCCAGTTCTAATGGAATAAGCTACATCAACTATGTTCAGGCAAATTCGCTTTCCGTAAATCTTGGAACCAGTCCACTAAAAATTGTACTTGGCTTCCAGAACAACAACTTTATCCACAACCAATATCAATGGGCACGAGTCCGTACATCCACTCCAAATGGCATAATGCCAACCGCAACATTCAACCCTGATTACTCCATAGCATCATTGACGACCAATACGTTTGGCGTTATATATGGAACCCAATCCGCAAACGAAATCATAACTGCAACTTGCCCGTTCAACGACTCTTGCGCTATATGGAAAGTTGGCGGTAATTCGGCACTTGCTTCAGGAACCGGGAATGCAATGCTAAATGCCAATACTTTGCCTTCGGGATCCACTGCATTATATGCAAACGACATTACAAATGGAATTATATCAGACATCAAGGTATTGCACATGGTAAATGTTGTCCATTCCACAGTTATAACATTGCAGAACAACAAGAACACCGCAGTGCCCGCAAGCACCCAACTAATGGTTACGTTCAACGCCCTGAACTTCACCTCATGGGAAAGTTACACCCTGAACAACACGGTACTTTACTTCTCTAATGGAACTGTGGCATATTCCTGGATCGAGGGCAATCAATTAAATGAACAATCAGCGGCAAACACCCTTTATCAAAGCAACGACGTGGTACTATGGTTCAAATCACCTCCAACAAACACATTCCTGCCTGCAAACACCGGAACAGCAAAAACCAATACAATAATCCTGGGCTTCGACATCCCAACGAACAACCTCCTGGATGGAAATTTCATAGGGGAGGCACCGCAGCTCACTTGTCAAAGCCCATCAAATACTACTACTGGCTGCGGCAGCGGCGTACATAGTTATGGGTATTATGATGATGGAACAAAAGTGTTCAACTTTTATGACAACTTCGCAGGAACAACAATTAATTCTACTATATGGTCAGCATCCAGCACTTGTACAAGTAATGAATATACACTGAGCAACGGACTGACAATGACTGTAGACAGCAACGGCTGTTCCGGTGTACTTACTTCTAGATATCCTGTAAACGGGAGTGTTTTGGAAGGATACATATATCCAACAACTGCTCCTCAAGGTGCTGCACTTCAGCTATCAACTGTTGGCATCCCATCAATAAGAAACGGTTATTGGGGTGACAACTATAATGGGCAAAGAATAATCAGGATGCCTGGAAGCTGCGGTTGTACTGTAGTTGCATCCAGCGCACATGCATATACTGTTCCAAGCATACTTGGGCTAGTTTGGCCATCAACAGGATCAGAATTACTTCAACAAAACTATTCAACTACCTTGTCATCGACTGATTCTGCCATATCCTGGACAAACCCGTTCTACGTAATGCTTTTCAATGCAGAAGGTAGAAATACCCCATCACATCCATTCTACCAATGGGTAAGGTTGCGTACGTATCCACCTGGCGATACAATGCCTGTAGCAACATTCGGTACAAAGTCAAGCCCCACCAACCTAAGCATGTCTATTCCAATACCTGAGGTTGTGGCACAAACACCTTCTGCCAACGAGCTAATAACAGCAACATGTCCATTTATCACAGATACATGCCAAATCTGGAAAGTTGGCTCGAGTTCAGCACTTGCAACCGGAACCGGAAATGTAGTACTTAACGCAAATACACTTACAGTAGGTTACACATTATTATATGCAAATGACACAACTGCTGTAATAAGCACTTATTTACAACCACAGACAATACGCATAATAAACGTGCGACATTCCGCAACGATAACATTACAAAACAACCAGAACACCGCAGTAGCAGCAAACACCCAATTAATGCTCACCTTCAACGCATTAAACTTCACCTCCTGGGAAAGCCACAGCCTCAATAATACTGTATTGTACTTCCAGAACGGAACAGTTGCATATTCCTGGCTCGAAGGTAATCAGCTAAATGAACAATCGGCTGCAAACACACTCTACCAAAGCTCAAACGTAATCTATTGGTTCAAGAGCCCTTCAAGCAATACCTTCCTTCCGACAAACACTGGTACCCCAATAGATGGCGTAATGATTCTGGGCTTTGACGTGCCAGCCAACAACCTGTTAGACGGAAACTTCATAGGAGAGGCACCACAGCTGACATGTCAGAATCCCTCGAACACAATTACTGGCTGCGGGAGTGGAACCCACAGCTACGGCTACTATGACAATGGCGGAAGCATATTCTCATTCTACGATAACTTCACTGGGAGCTCGTTAAGTGCCAAGTGGTTGTGCTCCTCTTCATGTACGTCCTCTGTATCAAACGGGATAAGCGTAAGCGGTACTACATCATATACGTCTAAAGTGCAAACAGAAACAGCAAACACCATTGCTGATATATACGGGGATTTCACATCATTTTCAGGCTCTAACGAGGGTACAATCGGATTCAACTATGGTGGCAAAGGCACTAACTTGGGCTGGTTCTCAAGCAACTGGTGCGGTGCTGGTAATCCTACAATAAATGGCATCCTAACTAACACGGCGTGCAGCGGCGGCTCGATATCGTACAACTCGTTGAGCTTTTCGCAAAATAATTGGTATCTGTTCTCGATATCTGGGAATCAGACAGTGGAAGGTACTGTTAATTACGGCACTCCTTCGATACTTCAGAACAGAAATTCTGGAACCGGAAATTACCAAATAGAAGTAAATGGCGGGGTGAAAATATCCATCGAATACTTCAGATCACGCATATCTCCACCGAACGACATAATGCCGACAGCAACATTCAGCACTGGTGGGGTATATATACCACCATCAAATCCTGCACTTACACTATCAAATACCTTCATCGATCAGGGACAGTCAATACTATTCACCGCATCGGTATCCAACGGTCAGCAACCATACACATTCAACTACGAAATAGTCAACTCGATAACAGACATCCCAATCGCGAACCAGTTATACACAGGAATAACATCAACCTCAAACACATTCCTCTGGACACCACCAAATGCACTTTATACCGGAAACACCTTCAAGGCAAACGTCATAATAACCGACAACCTCGCCAACACTGTCAATACAGTATATACGCCATTCGGCTACAACGCAGCACTGACAACGCCATCAATGACAACACCAAGTCCGACAACGCAGGCAACGGGCAACACGCTCACATGGACGACATCATTTGCAGGAGGCACTTCTCCATACACATACAACTGGAACGTCTACAACACGATAACAGGGACTATACTTGCCAACATGCTTGAAACGAACAGCATAACAGGCAATTCCTTCTCATGGGCCATACCAACTGCAAATGTAGGAAATACCGTAAACGCAAACGTGATAGTCACTGACAGCGCATCAACATCTGTAACCGTCAACTCCGTAAAGTCAGGGACCATAACCATAGTTGCACCTGTCACGTACATCCCACCAAGTAACCCGGCACTGTCACTCTCAAATGCGCTGATAGACCAGGGCCAGTCGATACTGTTCACCGCATCGGTCCAGAACGGCCAAAGCCCATACACATTCAACTACCAGATAGTAAACTCGATAACAGGAACAACTATCGCAAACTACCTTGCAGGCAACACATACACAGGAAACACCTTCCTCTGGACGCCACCAGCAAACCTGTACACCTCCAATACCTTCAAGGCAAACGTCATTATAACCGACAACCTTGCCAACACTGTCAATACAGTATACACACCGATAGGCTACAACGCTATGCCATCACTTTCAGTATCATCATCAAATATAATATTAGATAGTGGTCAAACTACTATATTTACATTATCTGAATCTGGCGGAACAGGGCCATTGTTCAATACACAATTATACAACGTCACAGGATCTTCTGCACAAGGCAGTAATAAATTAATAACAAGTTTAGGGGGCAGCAATACAATTTCTTTTGTTGTACATTCGCCAACAAGCGCAAACACATTTGTATTCAGTGGAAATTCCTACGATGAAGGGACAACAAGCCCATTTAAATTTATTTCGTCCCCAATAGTCAATACGATTGCAACAGGCTCATCGGGCCGCGGCGTATCTGCCAATCCTGCCGGAACTCTGACTTATATTGCGGACTATAGCGGCAACAAGGTGAGTGTAATTGATGTTGCTTCTAATACAATAATAAATTCGATAACGATAGCTAGTGGACCGTTTGGCTTAGCATTCACCCCTGATGGCACCCTAGCATATGTAACAGAAGAGCAGACAAACAAGGTAAGCGTAATCAACGTTGCGACAAATACAGTAATAAACACAATTACTGTAGGTACGAACCCATACTCAGTCGCATTCACGCCAGATGGAAGAATTGCATATGTAACCAACTACGGAAGCAGCACAGTAAATGTAATCAACGTTGCGACAAATACAGTAATAAACACAATTACTGTGGGGGCCAATCCCTCCTCAGTCGCATTCACCCCTGATGGCACCCTAGCATATGTGACCAACTTTGGAGGCACCACAGTAAATGTAATCAACGTTGCGACAAATACAGTAATAAATGCAATTGCTGGATATGGACCTGACGCAGTCGCATTCACCCCTGATGGGAGCATCGCATACGTGACGAATTACCACAGCGCATCTGTAAATGTAATCAACGTTGCGACAAACGTGATAATTAACACAATTGCAGTAGGGGCAACCCCTTATGGTGTGGCAATCAATCCTTCTGGTACTCTGGCTTATGTGACCAGTTATTCTGGAAGCTCGATTAGCGTGGTAAATATAGCGACTAATACTGTAGTAAATACAATTGCTTTGACATGGGCGCCATACGGCATCACATTCACCCCTGATGGCACCCTTGCATATGCAACTCCGTATGTAAGCACAGGTGCCGTGAGTGTAATCGGTACCACTTTCATAATAGTCGTGAATCCACAACTTACAACACCATCAATCACAACACCATCTCCGTCAACGCAGGCAACAGGCAACACGCTCACGTGGACGACATCGTTTGCAGGAGGCACTTCTTCATATACATACAACTGGAACGTCTACAACACCATAACGGGTGCTATACTCGCAAACATGTTATCTTCCAACTCATATACAGGAAATTCCTTCTCTTGGACGATACCATCGGCATATGCAGGAAACACCGTAAACGCAAATATAATAGTGACGGACAGTGCATCTACACATGTCACTGTAAACAGCATATTGTCCGGCACGATAACGATAGTCGCTGCTACCGTATACAACCCGCCATCAAACCCAACACTATCGCTCTCAAACACATTGATAGACCAGGGACAGTCGATACTGTTCACCGCATCTGTCCAGAACGGCCAAAGCCCATACACATTCAACTACCAGATAGTAAACTCTATAACAGGAACAACGATCGCAAACTACCTTGCAGGCAACACATACACAGGAAACACCTTCCTATGGACGCCACCCAACGCGCTCTATACATCAAACACCTTCAAGGCAAACGTCATCATAACCGACAACCTCGCCAACACCGTCAATACGGTATACACACCAATAGGCTACAACGCCGCGGTTGCCGTATCCATATCTCCTTCAACCACCCAGACGATAAACAGCGGCCAGAATGTAATATTTACGTCTTCGGTATCTGGAGGCACATTGCCATACGCATACCAGTGGTACAGCGGCACGTCGCCCACATGCACCTCAGATTCCGCAATATCCGGCGCAACATCAAATGCATACACCGCATCGCCGACCTCAACGACCTATTACTGCCTGAAGGTGACGGACAGCGCATCCTCCAACAGCATATCCTATTCAACAACTACCGAAGTCATGGTGAACGGGCCGCTCGCCTCAACAGGCTGGACGGCGTCAAACTCCATAATAGATGCGAACCAGTACGAGACTCTTACGGCGTCCGTGACCGGGGGCACATCCCCGTACACATACAACTTCCTGGTCTATGACCCGACAAACGCGCTTGCATTCAACGCGCTTTACAAAGGCATTTCCCAGATATCCAATACGTTCACCTCCCAGCAAACGATCCCTGCAGGGGACTGGACTGCTAACATAATAGTAACGGATTCCGCTTCATCCCAGGTAACCAACGCGCTTTCATATGTATCCTATAATTCGCCGGCCATCTCGATATCGCCAAGCTCGTCGTCCTTGACACAGGGGCAGACTGAAACTTACACCATATCTGAATCTAACGGAATAGGCCAGTTCACAATAGAGCTGTTCAATGTCACTTCGGACAACCAGATGGGCGCAAACGTGGTAATAGCATCCCCTGGCGGGACAAACACCATATCCTTCGTGACCTCCGCAACTGGAACGTTCACGTACAATGCGATAGCTACGGACAAAGGGACAACAACCCCGTTCGTGTTCAACTCCGCACCCAGTACAATAACCGTATCGCAGCCATCCGGCGGAGGAGGCGGCGGTGGCGGCGGCACCCCCCAAACAACAACCGTAACTCTGGCTGACAACATATCCAGTGCGTACCGGTCGAGTGCGCCCATATTCGAAGTATACGTGATAAGTCCAACTGGCAGCATACTGAACACGTATTCGTACAACCAGGACCAGCTGCCCGCGCATGTCACGTACCAGAGCACAAACAGGCTGAACTTCACCTTCATATGCACGTTCGCGGCGGGATCCGCAACATACCAGTACGACAACCTGGTCTATGGGCTTGGATTCAACAAACCCTGCAATGCAAACTATACCGTATATGGAGGGTCGTACGAGGTATTCTACAGCAGGACCTCGCAGGCATCCACGTCCACGACATCCTACACCACTACCGGAAGCACAACGACCACGACCGCCCGGTCAACCTCGTCAACTTCATACCAGACAACTACCATCCCGCAGACCTCAATAACGACAACGGCATCAACCTCATCGATTTCCTATACAACTACAATACAATCAACGACAACGGGTCCGTCAACCTCGTACTCCACAACCATATCAACGACCACGACAACCACAACCACATCTGCATTGTCCACGTCTTCCACGACAATAACGCTCAACACGACAACGCAGCCCACTACTGTAAATACCACGGCATCAACCACCTCCGTAAACACAACTATATCATCAACGTCCATCATTCCGGCAAACACCTCGACGACTTCAATCAACACTACCACATCAACAATGAACACCACTTCAACTACTGCAACTACGACAGTCTTTCCGATATCGGAGAACGTGTCGGTTGTGGTATCGGCCAACAACAGCACTAGCGTTGAAGTGCTGAACGGCGCTCTCTCATTGAACATCAGCGGCAACTTCGAGGCTCCAAAGATGATCAACATACTAGTAAAGAACGAGAACAACAGGATACCTCCGCCTGCAAACTACTCGGAGCTATTCGAGTTCTACCTCAGCGCCTCACCGGGAAACAATGTCACGATAAACGTGACCGAAGGGTACGACTGTGGCATAAGTCCGCAGGTACTGAAGCCATTCTACCTTTCAAACAACACGTGGGTGCCCATATACAACAGCTTCGCGATTCAGAGCACCTGCACCATAACATTCAGCGCCCCGAACAACCATGTTGTCGGACTGTTCAAGTACTCACCTTCTGGAACTGGCAGGAAATCGGGATCGTCGCCTACGCCTGCGGAATACATGACCCTTGCGGCGCTGATCGTCGTAATAGTGGGCCTCGCATCCTACATGGCATATCTCCTGGTGTTCAAAAGGTAAGTAGCTAACCTTGATGGCATAAGAAACTGGCATTCAAATAAGGTGAATTAATGTTGCATTTGGTGATCTGGGATGGACTATGAGAGCGATTTCGAAGACGGCTTCGAAAATACTTCGTTGGGGGCCATGCATTACAGGTACCATCCCGGAACTGCGGAAAAGCTGATATTCCTCCACGGGCTGGGCTACAGCGTAAAGACGTGGTCCAGGCTTGTGGAATATCTGCCTGACGACCTTGACGTGTCGCTCGTGGACCTGCTGGGTCATGGCGAATCCGATGCGCCTGAAATAGAATATACAATAAGCGCCCAATTCCAGGCCCTGAGGGAATTCATCTCCATGAGGAACAACGGCGACAGCTACATATTCGGGCATTCGTACGGCGGCTGGGTCGCCGCATATTACGCGTCGCAGCCATACACCTGCAAGGGCATAATACTGGAGGATTCTGCGGGCCTCAAGGAATCTTTTGACCTGATAATCAGGAACGGCGGCGCATCGGAATACAAGAAGACAATGCTGCAATCCGCGCTAAAAGTTAACAACAACAAGGATTACGTCTTCAGGAGCATACTTGATTCGGATTTTGGCGAGGACCAATTGACCTCGGAAGTGCTCTCGAAGATATCCGCAAGGACGGAGATAATATGGGGAAGGGAAGACGATATGGTGGGCGTAAGGTTTGCCGAAACCTTCAGGAAAGGCATAAGGAACAGTTCGCTTGACATAATAGACAATGCTGGTCACAGCCCGCATTTCACTCATCCGAAAGAGGTGTCAGACATACTGCTCAGGTTCATGCGCGTCAAGGAATAGCGCGTGCAGCACTACCTATAAATTACTTTCCAGGCAAATACAATTGAAGCGCTACGACTTAATGGTGCAAGGAATCGTTGATTTGCAAGTCTGGCTTTTGATGTTCAATCTCTTGCGGTGCTCTAATGGCCGAAATGCCGATAACTGAAAGGAAATACGTACTCAGGGAGAAGATAGACGAGACTCCGGAGGTCCTGATGCTCAAGATGGTGTCCGAGGACGGGAAGCCCGTGTACTTCGATCCTGGGATGTTCATGATGATAACGGGCATAGACAGCAATGGGAACCGTTACACCGCAAGGGCATTTTCAATAGCCTCTGACCCCTCTACCCCTGAAATAGAGTTCATGATAATAAAGGAGCCCCGCCACGGGGATCATATAGGAAGATCCCACTTCGTTGATGCGAGGATAGGCGACATATTCATGCTCAAGGGCCCCAACGGCCAGTTCAGGTTCGATCCTAGCGTAAACAAGAAAGTGATATTCATAGCCGGGGGAACCGGCCTTGCCCCTTTCATCGCCATGCTCAGGCACATAAAGGTAACTGGCTCAAGGAGCGACGTAATACTGCTGTACAGCACGAAATACCCCACCGAGATAATAAGCAAGGACGAGCTTTACGGCTACGTGAAGGACCTTGGCATAAAGCTCGTGGTAACCGTCACCAGGCCGCAGGAAGGCGACGGGTGGACCGGGCAAACCGGGCACATAGACAGCAAGCTCATAGAGAAATATTCCCCTGACGTAACTGAAAGGACGGCCTACATATGCGGCCCTCTTGAATTCGTCAAGGCTGTAAAGGATGCACTGGTATCGCTCAAGGTGCCGCTAAATGACATAAAGGCAGACGTATGGGGATAGGGATATAACAGCGACAAGCGTTTTTGAATGAACATAAACATAGCTTCAAGGAATCCTGTGAAGGTCAACGCAGTAAAAGAGACAATCAAGGATTACGAATTGCTTAGGGGCGCCAGGGTGCGCAGCATGGATGTCGGCTCAGGCGTCTCGGAGCAGCCAAGGTCCATTGAAGACACTGTACAAGGTGCAGTAAACAGGGCTACGAAATCCTTCAAGGACTGCAAGTACAGCATAGGCATAGAATCGGGGCTCATGAGCGTTCCCCAGACAAAGACCGGCAGCATGGATTTCTGCGCCTGTGCCATATACGACGGCAGCAGGCATCACATAGGGCTTTCATGCGCATTCGAGCTTCCGACTGCGATTACCAAAATGGTGCACGAGCTGAACATGGACGTGGGCGAGGCGTCTGTCAGGAGCGGCCTCACCCAAAAGCTCGGGATAGGCTCATCAGAGGGCACTATAGGCATCCTGACAAAGGAGAGGGTCACAAGGAAGGACCAAACCGTTCAGGCGATACGTATGGCACTGATACACCTGGAAAATCCAGGGCTTTACTGATTCATATCCTGTCGAGCCTTTCGTAAAGCTTGTCTATGTCAAGCTTCGTGACGAGCAGCGGTATCTTCTCAACCTGGGCTATCTTAACAGCGAGCTTGTCTATTGTCGTTACCCCGTGTATGACAACAACCCTCGGCTTTATCGGCGCGACCCTTATCACCACTAGCGGCGACCTTCCCGTGGATACGTGCTCGAACATGAATACCCTTTCAGTAGTGGATCCGAACAGCTTCGGGTATTCAGCAGGTGACATCTCCAGTATCACGCGCAGGCTGTCAAGCCTAGTGTATCCGAAGAGGTTTATCGAGTCTATGTATCCCGGGTTCGCGACTATCCTGCCCTCTATTATCCTGTTGAAATCCGCGGCGTTTACTGGCGAGGCGAAGTCGTGTATCTTGTAGAACTTGTCATCGTCGTCCTTCTTCGTGGAGAACTTGCTCAGGCTGCTGCTCACGCTGCCTCCCCTTGATTCGTCTATCGTGAAGAGCGCATCAACGAACCTCTTTATGACCCCCACGCCAGGGCTGAGCCTCCTGTTGCTCTCGTAGTCGCTTATCGTGGACGTGGATACCTTTATGTGCTTGGCGAGGTCTATCTGCGTTATGCCGAAGAACTCGCGCCACTTCTTCATCGCGCTGCCCGGGCTTTCGGACAGCGTTATCTCGCCGGCAATCTTCTCCCTTGTTTCGTCCATATCGCATCTTCCGGTTGCTCATCCCTTCTTTTTCTTCACTCCCTTGTACAGCTGCTCGACGTACTCCTTGTCCTTCTGCTCCTTTGACTTGGCCTCGTCTTTCGAGTCCTTGCCGTCTCCCGGCTCGCCCTTCTTCACGAATCCCCATATGAGTATTATTATTCCGGATATGCCTATTATGAAGACCCCGTACCCAAGCGCCGCGCTGGTGAGCAGGTTGGAAGAGTGCAGCTGTATGTAGGATATCGAGGCATTTACCGGAACGTTAGAGGAGCTGCTTCCCGGTGTGTTGTCGACAACTATGTAGAGCTTCCCGGATGCGCTGCTGTATGGTGTGCTGCTGAGCCTTATCGGTATGACCTCTAGCGTGGTATTCCTGTATATGTAGCTGCTGTTTATCCCGCTTCTGAGCATGTATTTTATCCCACTGGCAGAGGAATTTGCCACAACATAGGATCTCCACGAATTGAAGGTGCTGTTGTTGAGTATGTAGAGGTTTGCAGGCTTTCCCATTACTGCATATATGGCAAGAGCAGATATGTTCCTGCCGTAGCTTATGGGAACGTACGAAAACCCGCCGGCATTGATTGTAAGGTTGGTGAGCTGTATGTTGTTGCCGAGCCCGCTGCTGAGAAGGTATCCCGAAAGCAGAAACATCGCTACGGCAACGGCTATCAGGCCGAGCCCTATGAAAACCAGTTTCTTCTTCATTCAATCATATAATATGCTACATAAAGCTTATTAACCTGATTCAGGTATTGCCGCATCAGTAATCTGTAACGACAACAGGCGCGCTGTCCGAATACTCCTTTCTCAATATCCCGAACGTGTAATCGTCAAGAAACCTGCCAAGGCTCAGCACATCCTCCCTGTTCCTGCCCTCGTTCCTGAACCCTAGCGAATCCAGCAGGCTTGCGGAGCGCAGGTTGTCTGTGAGCACCTTTGCGTATATGCGGTTCAGCCCGAGGGTACCGAACCCGAACCCGAGCATGAGCCTCAACGCCTCTTTCCCGTAGCCCTTGCCGCGGTGCGCCGTGCCCACGAAATACCCGAGCTCAGCCCTGAGGTTCTGCCTGTCAATGTTTGCAAGCGCGCAGAGCCCTACTACTCCTCCGTTGCCCATCTGTATGCCCATGTGGAATTCCTCCCTTGCGATGTACGTCTGCCTTGCGAAGCCTATGAACTGCATTGCCTGCTCCATGCTGTACGGATATGGCATTCCAGGGGTGCTCGCTGCTACTTCCGCATCGTTCGCGCTCTCCACTATGCCCTTCGCGTCCCCTATGCTTAGCGTTTCAAGATGCACCCTGAAGCCGCTTGCGGATATCCTCATCTCCTCGCCGATGATACATTTACGTGCCTGCACTTATTAATAAACTAGCCGTACGATGGAATAAGTATATAAACATACGGTAAGAAGAATAAACGTGGGCGGCATGCCCAGCAAGCTGGCATCGGGTGTCATCGTGGCGAGCAAACCAAAGCCTATGGAAACTGGGATAGACGGCCTTGACAACATACTAGTAGGGGGTATCCCCGAAAAGAGCCAGATCCTGCTCATGGGCGGGCCCGGCACAGGCAAGACCCTGATGGGGTTCGAGGTGCTGTACAACTGGGCCAGGAAGGGAAGGCCGTGCGCGTTCATAGCTCTTGACGAGCGCCCGGACGACATACTCGAGAACGTCAGGAACACCTTTACTGGAATGGATGACATACACGAGCTGATAGAGAAGCGCCTGCTTGTCATAGGCGGGTACGAATCCGCGCTCAAGATAGCCACGAACGCTGAGGACGAAAGCAGCTACTCCATGGGCAACCTGATGTCCGAGATCGAGGGGATAATAAAATCCATAAACGCCGAAATAGTCGTGGTGGATTCGCTCTCCTTCCTGAAGCTCATGCTCGGCAAGTCCCTCCTGTACAACAAGTCCATTTCCTCACTCGTGTCTAACCTGCGCAGGCTGGAAACCACCTCGATACTTACATTGAGCATACCGTACTACGACAGGAAGAAGCTGAAGTTCGGGCAGGAGCTGGTGCTGTTTGATGGCGTGATGGTATTGTACAAAGGCACGGGCACGGATGATGGAAAGCTCACGATGGAAATTGTAAAGATGCGCGGCAACAGGAGCGACGCCCTTTTCTCAGGCTACTCCATAACCAGCTCCGGCATAAAGTTCAAGTGATTATCACAAACGATCTGTGTCTTCATGTCTTTGCTAAAGGGTATAAGGGAGGCGCTCTCCTTCAGGGGCAAATCCGGAAAAGGGAACGAGCCGCTAGTGAGCGAGAGGGAGAGGAAGCTTCTCGCACTCGGATTCGTTGCGATTCTGGTGATACTTGCGGTTGCGACTCTGGTCACCGAAAGCGTGGGCTCGTCCGCCCTGCAGGGCTGCAAACGCATAATATTCAGGCAGCAGAGGGACAGCTGCATATACGATCTTGCAGGTAATACTGGCAACTACTCCATGTGCTCCATTCTTCCGCAAGGAAGCGCCTCATACGGCTGCATAGGCAGCATAGCAAAGAGGGAGCGCAACATAAGCATATGCGACATGATATCGAACGCCAGCGCCGAGTACTCCGATTGCGTGATGAACATAAGCTATTCCACGGCGAACCCCGGCTACTGCGCGAGGCTTTCCGGCAAGAACGAGTCGGTATGCGCCTTCAGCATCGCAAGGGAGCACGTCTTCAGCAGCCTGAGCTACTGCGAAGCGATATCCAACGCTAGCCAAAAGGCACTCTGCAGCTACATATACTATTATAGCGCAGCAAAGTCCTTCGGCGTGCAGCGCTACTGCTCCATGCTGCCGAACGAGACCAACGGCACCCTGCTTACGATACTCGCTTCCAAGGACTACCTGAGCGGCAACTCCTTCTCCTACGATTACGTATCCTTCTCCGAGCTCAACGTAACACTCAGGCAGTACTGCTACTACGATGTAGCCACATCAAGCCGCAACAGCACCCTGTGCAGCAGCACAGGGCCTACGCTTTCAGGGCCCTGCCGCAACTACTTCAACAGCTCCAACTCTACCGCGCAGTTCAACAACGCAAGCGCCATATGCGCATCTGCGCCCTCCTATGCGATGGACCTCTGCACATATACCGTATTCACCGAAAAGGCGCTGGCGCAGCAGAACGTGTCCTCATGCCTTGCGATAAACAGCACGATATACATGAACACGTGCATAGTGCAGCTCGCATCGGCCTATAACGACAGCTCCTACTGCAGCTACATAAGGGGCAACGACACAGCGCAGCAGGCATGCTATTCGTCGGCGTCATACGTAATAAAATGAGGGATCCGATGGAAGGCAGCGGGATAGTTACCTCGATAAGGATATCGCACAATCCGTCCGACAACATATACAACATAATAGGGCAAAAGGCGCTCCAGACGAAAAGCGGCATACAGCTCGGCCTTTACGACAGCGTGGATATGAGGGATGGGAAGCCGGCGTCGGTGAGGAAGCTGTCCGACAAGGCAATGTACGGCCAAATGCTTTCCGAGTCCATGCAAGCTGTTGACATAGAGGCCAATTCCTCAAGGATAATCGCAGGAGGCAAGAAATACTGGAGCGTTTCCGGGACGATAATCGAAAGGCTGAAGGATGCTGCGCATTTGCTTGTCAAGGGATTCGTCGCAGGGGCGCCGATAGTTGTGCGATTCCACAACGACGGCGACGGCGCAACGGGCGCAATAGCCCTGCACAGGGCGCTTTCCGAGCTTCAGGAAAGGCTTTTTGACGGGGAAAGGAGCGTCTCGTGGAGCATGAACAGGAGCATAGCATATACCCTCGAGTCTTTCTATTCCGACAGGATGGTCTTCGAGTCGTACGAGAGCGCGGAGCGGCCGATAGTCGTGATAACGGACTTCGGCACGTCCCCGGAAAGCCTTGACGCGATAAGGGCGTCGCAGGGTGTGTGCGACATAATATGGCTTGACCACCACATGCCGTATGACGGCTTCCCCAGGGAAATGGTTACGCACTACATAAACTCATGCGATCTGGGAGCCGATTCCAACTTCACAGCCGGGCTCCTGTCCTGCATTTTCGCGCAGGTACTTGCCGGGGTTGACGTGGAGGACCTGAAGGATGCTGCGCTGGTCAGCGATTACAGCGCCTATGCCGATTTCGGCAACAAGGACGCGCTGCGGATTTCTATAATACTGGACTACATCACATCGAGGGGCAGCGAGGCAGACAGCAAGCCGAGGCGCATGGACGCCATAATAAAAGACAGCGGGGAGTCGGAAAGGGTCTTCAGGCATGCGAGCGAGCTCATGGACGAGGCGATAAGCTACGGTATAAAGAACGCAAGCACGTACATAAACTCTGACGCTGTAAGGATATGCGTCCTGGACTTCACCCCGATAGCTAGGTCACGCGCCGATTACCCGTTACCTGGAAGGTACAGCTCCAAGCTGCAGAGCAGGCTTGAATCCATCAACAACGGCAGGACCGTTACTATAGTGCATTACGGCAATTACGTATCGATAAGAGTAAGCAGCGACATCGGGGAAAAGGTGGACATACTCGGCATTATAGAAAGGCTTAAGGATATGAGCCACGGCCTGGCAACCGGGGGCGGCCACAGGCAGGCTGCAAGCATAAGGACCGACAGGGAGCACATAGACGAGACTATAAGGATGCTCCTTGCCGAGCTTGGGATAGGCGCGACAGGCGGCTCAGCTTGACTTCTCCAGTATCTTGCCTATAAGGACGTGCTGAAACCCGGTCTGCAGGTTCGTATAGTTGACTATCACGTAGCCCCTGTAGAGAGTTCCCGGCTGCGATGTGAAAACTGTGCCGTTCGCATAGCATTTTGCGGTTAGCGTTATGTTGCCTCCTACCGGCACGTAATATGCTGGGGAGTACTGGGTTAGGTTTGTGCCGTTGGTTATGTCATCTGAATTGCACCTTACCGCAGTTATGTTTATAGCTGTTGATGTAGCCTGCACGAAATTTATGCTAAGCGTGCCGTTCGAATAGAAAAACCCGCTTATGCAGCTGAAATCCGCAGGGAATATGCACTGGTTTGAGACGAAGGAGCTGGGGTTGAACAGGCCCAGGGCGTACAGTGCCGCAAGGGTCACCGCTATTATGATGATCGCCCAGCTGTACGTTATGAGGTATTCGGTTGCGCTCTGCGCCCTTGCAGTCCCAGCCATACAATCAGTTGAATGCTTAGGATGCTCTGCCAAAAGTTAAAAACCTATGTGCGCAGTTTCCGCGTCAGCCGCTTTCGCCCAAAAGGTACCTGGTCTCCTTTTCGTCAAGCAGGTATGCGGACATGAGGTAGTCGGACAGCTCGGATTTCGAGCAGCGGCCCTCCTTTACCGATGATGCAGCGGAGCGCGAGAGCATGCGCATCTCCTCCCTCACTATCCTCTTTATGCTCGAGTGGAAGACGCGCTGCAGCTTTGCGGCTATCTCCCTCTCCATGCCCCTGGATGACTTGGATACGCTCATCTCCTTTATCACCTTCGGGAAGGCGTATCCGTACATGCTGCTCGGGTACCTGCCCTTGGAAAGCGCGACGCCGCTTGACATCAGCACGTTCATGTACCTCCAGTAGGTGTAGTACTGCGCGCGCATGGCCCTCGTGGAAAATACCGTTGCATCGGAGAGCGATCCGAAGGCGTCGCGGAGTTCAGCGCTGGTAGTGTACCTCCTTGGTATGTTCTCGTCTATCCACTTTATCATCATGTCGTTTGTGACATCCATGTTGACAATCGCCCTCAGTGACGAGGATATCGTGTTCGTCAGGAATATCTTGTCAAGGGCGTTGAAGACGTCCTTCTTCCTGTCCCGCAGGCCTATCGCCTCCGTGACGTCCTCGTCCTCGGAGCCCATTATCGCTGACATGTCGTTTATCGCGCTCCTTGCGTCGCCGTTGGCCCTGTTCGATATCATGCTTATCACGGATTTGCTGGCGCTTATGGAGAAGCGCCTGCACAGGTTCGTTAGTATCCTCTCTATCATCTCCGGGGAAAGGCGCTTGAACTCCACCGCATCGACCCTGTTCCTGAGGAAGGTTATGCTCTGGTCCCACATGTTGTTGGCTGTGAATATCACCGGGTTCTTCGCCTTGCCTATCAGGCTGACTATCGCCGCGCCAGCGCCCTTGTCGAACCCGGACACTATCTCGTCTATCTCGTCAAGCAGTATCAGGTTCCTGCCGCCGAATATCGGCCTTGAAGTAGCTGCAGCTGCGAGCATTCCCTCTATGCTCTCCCTGTCCCTGTAATCGCTTGCGTTGAGCTCAACCACGTTCCAGTTGCTCTCCCTTGCCAGCAGGCTCACCGCAACGCTTTTCCCTGTTCCTGGGGGGCCGTAAACCATCAGCGGCTGCCTCCTCACGCCGTTGTTCACGTCCCTTGAGAAATCACGCATCCTCCTCAGCTGGCGCTCGTTGCCTATGATCTCGTCAAGAGAGCCGACATCGTACAGATCGTATCCGATTCCCAAGCAAGCACCCGTATCATCAGCGCGGCCCGGCACACCTGTCGGCGCATTCAAATGACAAAGTTATTTAAAGCATTTAGGATAATAATTATTATAATGTTATCGACCTAAAATGTCTATAAAGTGGGCATGTTAATGGCAAGAAGAACCAAGCAATTACCCTTTGTACCTAAACATCTGGCGCTTATTCCCGATGGAAACAGGAGGTGGTCTAGTTCCCACAGGCTCGAGATATTCAACGGCTACCACAAGGGCGTGAAGAAATTCATAGACTTCAGCATATGGGCGAAGGGATTCGGTGTCAAGACGCTCACCGTATGGGCCCTTTCAACGGAGAACATAAAGAACAGGAGCAAGACGGAGATAGACATACTATACAAGCTTTACGTGAACGCGGCAAAGGACCCGCACATATTCGAGACGCTGAAAAAGAACGGCGCAAGCATAAAGATAATAGGCAACTCTGACCTGCTGCCCAAGAGGGTAAAGGATGCCCTGCTGTCGCTAGAGCGGAGGACCATGATGTACAAGGACTTCACGATAAACCTGCTCATAGGCTACGGCGGCAGGGACGACCTGCTCTACGCATTCAACAGGGTGGTGGACAGCGCGCATAAGGACGGCATAAGCAACATAACCGAAAGCATGGTGAACGAGAGCATGAGGACCTCATCCATACCCGACGTTGATTTCATAATAAGGACATCCGGTGAGATGAGGCTTTCGGGGTTCCTGCCCTGGCAGTCTGATTATTCCGAGCTCTACTTTGCCAAGAAGTACTGGCCGGACTTCGACAAGAAGGACCTTGAAAAGGCGCTGAAGGTCTTCTCCGAAAGGCATAGGAGATTCGGCAAGTAGCCGAACAAGTGTTTTTATGGCTTACAAGGGAAGCTACGATAAATTCCTAAACGACCTAAACCCGTTTTCGGTCGGGATACCAAGGACAACAGTGCTGTTCGTTCTGCTTTTCGTGATGAGCGTGATAATGGGCATAGCCTCGGTAGCCCTTATCAACTACAACCTGATAAACTCCCACTTCACGTACATAGTGCTGAACGGCGCTGTTACCGGCATACTCGCGATAATGCTCCCGACGCTGCTCACGATAATAATAGTGAAGTCCGTCAAGAGGTACATAGACTCGAAGTACATATTCTTCATATCCATAATAGGCACCATAGCCTATTCCATATTCATACTTCTTGGCAGCATAGTGTACATACTGACGCACGCATACGCTACATCCACCGCAATAATACTCGTAGGGGATGCGAGCATATTCGTGTGGTGGTTCTTCGCCGACAAGGTCGTCCTGGGGCAGAAAAAGAGGGCGGAGCTCCTGGCGCTGGTGCAGCCCACGCTGAACGTGCTGCTGTACCTCCCCGCAAGCGGACTCATACTGACGTTCAAGACCCCTTTCAACATACTGCTTCTGAAGCTCTATGCGGGCATATTCATATTCCTGATAGTGAGCTACGCCATAATATACATCATAGACAGGCCCTACAACAAGAACTTCGGATTCCACAGCTTCGATGCGGTTTCCCAGCTGATACAGAACTGGCTGTTCGACGTGAATACCTCGGTGCCGTTCGGGCGCAACTTCGGCACCCCAACAACGATAAGGACTGACACGCTAGTCTTCAAGCAGCCCGGGGGATCGATAAAGGCGATATTCTTCGCGCCCAACATACACTACGGGCCATCCGGCACTCTTGCAGGAAGCGACTTTCCGTACATGCTGGAGAGGCACTCCTACGCCAGGCACAGCGTGCCCACGTTCGTGATGCACTGCGCCGTTGACATGGACCACAACCCCGTGTCAAGCACGCAGTTCAACAGCATAAGGGACGCTTTCGAAAGCGGCATAAGGGAGTGCAGGCAGGTGAAGCCCTCCGGATTTTCATATACAAGGAGCGAGTACGGTGACTCAAAGATAATAAGGCTGGGCTTCGGCAACGTCTCGCTAGTTACGCTCACAAGGGCGCCCAAGGTCACGGAGGACGTTTCCATGGAATCCGCGATCCTGTTCAGCGAGCTACTGAGCGCAAAGTTCGGCACGTCTGTTCTGATAGACGCGCACAATTCGAGATACGAGACCGCGCCCAAGGCCGAGCTCGACGGCGTCAAGTTCAACTCCAAGGTATCAAAGGAATACATAAATGCGATAAGGGCCATGGACAAGCCGCAGCACAGGAACGGAAAGACGCTCATGGGCGTCGCCAGCATGGAGATACATTCAAGGCTTGGGTTCCCGAAGGACATAGCCAAGGGCAACATGAACGTTGCGGTATTCAAGTTCAACGGCTTCAAGTACGCGATAATACAGATAAACTCGAACAACGCGCTCCCGCAGTTCAGGAACGCGATGGTGTCCCATCTCAAGAAGAAGTACGGGATAGACGCGGAATTGTACACAACGGATACGCACGCGGTGAACTCCCTGGAGCTGAACGTCAAGAACGTCCTAGGCAGGCAGACAAGATACAACGATCTCATCAAGCTCGTGGACAGCACGATGGAGGAGGCGATATCGAACACAGGCCCTGTGACCGTGTACCACAGCATGAACGAGATGAAGAGGTTCAAGGTCTGGGGCCCTGACACCATGGAAAACATGATAACGATAGCGAGATCCACATACGGGCTTACCAGGCTGCTTGTCCCTATAATAGTGGTGCTCGGCTTCATAGTCGCCGCATGGATCATAATCATAATATGACGCAATGCAACCGGGAACTTCGGACAAAATCTTTATTAAGCTTTCAGGAAAATCCTTCTTAAGGTTTTGCAATGAGACACAAGAGTCTTGTCAGGAATCTGTCCAACATGGATATGGGGGGAAGCGACCGGATGGTCACGGAAGCGATGCTGCGCGACATGGAGGAAACCAGGAACGCGATCAAGGGCATACTTTGCGACGTGAAGCAGACCAGCAGTGACATTTCAAAATTGGATGACGTGAAGGGCATAAGGGCATTGCGGGGCGACATAGCCCAGAGCGTGAGCAGCATCAGGAAGAAGAGGCTGGAGAACAGGCACACCAAGAGGGAGCTGCTCGACTTCCTGAGGAGCGGCAGCTTCGCCATCGAGAGCAAGGATACCGCAAGCCATCGGAATGCTGCGAGGGCCAGATGAATAGGCAGGAAAGGCTAAGCAATGCAAAAGGTATTAATTCCAGCCATATGAATTATTACCATGCTTAAGATGTACCAGAAGTCGTCCACGATAGGCGATGCGAAGCGCAGCATCGGCAGGCAAATAACCATAAAGGGCTGGATATACAGGAAGAGGAGCAGCGGAGGCAAGATATTCGCGGTGATACACGACCATACCGGGACAATGCAGTGCGTGATAGACAGGAAGTCGCTCAACGAGAAAGATTGGGAATGCATAGACAAGGCGTATCTTGAATCAAGCATAATATTGAGGGGAAAGCTGAAAAAGGACGAGAGGGCGCCCGGAGGGGTTGAGCTTGAGGCAAGCGAGCTGCACGTGCTTCACAGCGGAGACCAGTTCCCGATAACGGAGTACCAGAGCCCTGAGCTCCTCCTGGATTTCAGGCACCTCTGGCTCAGGAGCCAGAGAATGCGCATGATAATGAGGGCGCGCTCCTACGTCTTCAGGTACCTCAGGGAGTTCCTTGACAGGAGGATGTTCTACGAGATAAGCCCACCGCTGCTTACCGTAAGCGCCGGCGAGACTGGCTCCAACCTGTTCGAGGTGGAATATTTCGGGAAAAAGGTGTATCTAACGGAATCGTCGCAGCTCTACTCCGAGGCTATGGTATACTCGCTAGGCAAGGTGTATACGCTGGCGCCATCCTACAGGGCCGAGAGGTCGAGGACCGTCAAGCACCTTGCGGAATACTGGCACCTCGAGCCGGAGATGGCATACTACGACAACGCCATGAGCATGCGCCTACAGTCAGAGCTGGTGAGCTATGTGGCTAACAGGCTCGCATCAAAGAACGCTGACATACTCGAGGCGCTGAACGTAAGCCCAGAAACTCTTTCAAGGATAAGGCCCCCGTTCAGGAAGATGACATACGAGCAGGCGATCGCAAAGCTTGGCGAAATGGGATCATCGAAGAAGTGGGGCGACGACTTCGGCGTGGAGGAGGAAAGGCTCCTAACGATGGATGAGGAAAAGCCCATATTCGTGTACAACTGGCCGAAGGAGATAAAGGCCTTCTACATGCCTGTAAACGACAAGGACCCCAGGACGGTCGCGTGCGCAGACATGCTTGCGCCGAAGGGACACGGAGAGATAATAGGAGGCAGCGAGAGGATCTGGAAGGAGGATGAGCTGGTCTCAAGGATGAAAGAGTTAAATTTCAATCTTGACAATTATAAATGGTACATAGACCTGAGGAAGTACGGGTCCGTGCCGCATTCGGGATTCGGCCTCGGGGCGGAGCGCCTCATAAAGTGGATGCTGAACCTCGAGCACATAAGGGATGCGATACCGTTCCCAAGGATGATAAACAGGATGTCCCCATAAGGTGTTTTTATGCAGAACGTAATAAATGCGTATACATTGTCTTTCGTGATACTGTCAGTGTTCGCGCTAGCTGCCTACCTTGCGCACATGCTGAGGAGGAAGCAGATGCTGAATGTAATACCCCTGTTCGCCAGCATAGTGACTGCATATCTTGTATACGGGCTGATAGGCGCCCACGGATCAGCAGGGTACTACAACCTGCTGGCCCTTGACATATGCATAGCCCTCGTATCTACTATACTGGCGATACTCTACATCACCAAGCCCTACATATTCATAGGCCTCATGCTGCTACTCATTGCAGGATTCATCATATACGCTAGCGGCTATCCCTCCAATACCGGGTTCGCAGGCATGTTCGCCATAGGCACCATATACGGCCTGCTGTACAGGGAATTCGTGCTAGGCCCGAAAAGGTCCGACAAGGCTAAGAAGCAGAAGAAAAAGGAGATAAACAGGGACATGGTGCAGATACTGCTTGGAATAGTGCTTGTGGGTGTCATGCTGGTATTCCATTATTCCTCATCCGTAAGCATAATATTCGGGCTTATGCTTCTAGGATACGCATTCAACAACCTTCTTGCGAACATAAGGATAGGGTCTTTTTACAGGCGGGCGATGGACCTTGAGAGGAAAGACTCAACCTACGGGCAGGGCGCCACGTACCTTGCTGCGAGCACGGCACTCGTGATAGGGTTCACCAGCGGCGCCAACATGCTGCTTTTCGGGATAATAGTACTGTTCTTCGCGGATTCGATAGCCACTATCGTCGGGATAAGCGCAAGGGGCGCGTCGTCATTGCCGTACAACAGGTACAAGACGATAGTTGGGACGCTTGCGTTCTTCGCCGTTGCGGCCGTGGGCGGCTACCTGATACTCGGCCTGTACGGGCTCCTGTTCGCCGCGATACTTGCGTTCGTGGAGAGCATAGACCTGTCTATAGACGACAACATAAGGAGCGGCATAGTAATAGCGCTGCTCAAGGCGCTTACCGGCATATGAATCTCATATGCCCGCATCGGCCATTATGGACCCGACAGCATGCATGTCGTCCGCATGGCCTCCATTGCTGTCCGCAGGCAGCTCCATTACGAAAGAGCCGTTCCTGAATGCGCCGTTGCAAAAAAGGGCAACGAATCCCTCCCTTCCTATGTTGCCCCTGCCTATGTGCTCGTGCCTGTCCAGGCCGCTGCCAATGGGGTATTTGGCGTCATTGAGGTGGACCAGCTTCAGCCTCGAAAGCCCGATGCACCTTTCGAGCTCTTCCACTGTTTTATCCACTCCGTCGGAATCGCTTATGTCATACCCAGCCGCAAACGCATGGCAGGTGTCAAAGCACAGGCCGATCCTATCCGAATCCAGAACGTCCATTATCTTCCCTATGTCCTCGAACCTAGAGCCGACGCAGTTGGTGTAGCCAGAGCCGTTCTCAAGGAGTATATCGACGTTGCCTGCTGAATCAATTGCATTGGAAACAGCGCCGCATATGTTCTCCATCCCGATCCCGATGCCCTTGCCGAGGTGCGATCCAAGGTGTATGACAAGGTACTTTATGCCAAGCGCGTCGCAGTTGCCCATGTTGCTTACCAGCATCTCCTTGCTTTTCCTATAAACTTCCGCGTTCGGAGACGCGGGGTTGCAAAGATAGGGTATGTGCGCGAACGCCTCAAGGCCGTTGGACCTAGTCAGCTCCTTGAATTCGGAGCAGCCATCCGCATCCATCGCGGAATTCTTCCAGGACCTGGAGCTTGTCGTAAATACCTGAAATGCGCCATATCCCTCCAGGGCAGCCTCCCTCGGCGCGTTCGCAACTGACCCTGCAATGGAAAGGTGAAATCCAAGTCTTATCATAGTCGCACCGCAAAGGCATACAATTAGAATGGTGTAATAAAAAGGCAGCTGCAAGAATGCCACTAATCAGTACGAAACGAATCTATTTAAAAGGATTGCCGTTTCAATAGTCTCCGCGGGGTGTTAGTTTGGGAAATAAAAGACGAGTGTTTAGCATGTATGATATAGAGCAGTTTTTGAAAGATGCGGGCGCGGAGAGGATAAACGAAAGGGCGCTCATAAGCCTGGAGAGGGAATTGCAAAACACCGTCAAGGAGCTGATAGACGAGGCATCGCTTTATGCCAATTATGCAGGAAGGAGGAAGATGATAAACATATCTGATGTGGAGCTCGCGGGAAAGGGCAAGATAAAGGGAAACAGAATAAGGTACATGAAGAAAGGCAGGAAAATGCGCGCAAGGCAGGCAAGGCCGAGGATAAGCGTCCCAAGGATAGCGATTGTGAACAGCATGCCTGTAATAGAGCCTGTGCCCCAGATAATGCCTCAGTAGGCGCTCTGTTGGCCTACATCCAGAAACTGTTCCTAGCAAATGCATGCGGCCGCAAAACTGCAGGTATTTTTAACTATTCTTGCAGATTTATAATGGATTGAGACTAGGCATTATGCCCTTGTAGTATAACTTGGATAGAACGCGGGCTTGCGGAGCCTGTGATCCGGGTTCAAATCCCGGCGAGGGCGTGATAATCAAAGGTTCAACGCCACTACCCAACCAGCCTTAAAAGCCGTAGATTTGATTAAATCTATGCCAAAAGACTACCTTCACAACGGAGCCTATAGGTTAGCATTAGAGCTACGAAAACTGGAAGAGGAGGCTACAGAGCCTAACAGGTCGTATGCCCTGAAATATGCGAAATACCTGGAAATAAACAACAGGAAGGAAAGGACTGTTGAAAGAAGGATCCACGAACTAAGGTATTTCCTAAGGCTTATAGGGAAGGACGCAAAGAAGGCCACAAAGAGCGATATAGAGAACTTGGTAGTCTACATAGGTAAGAGCAGTCTAGCTGAAATAAGTAAAAACAGGACAAAACTGACCATAAAGAGCTTCTATAGGTGGCTCTACGAATCAGAGGTATTCCCTGATCTTGTAAAGTGGATAAAGATAGAGCGATCCAACACCACCAAGCTACCAGAGGAACTTCTAACAGAGGACGACATAGTAAAGCTCCTGGAAGGTTGTAAGAACCAAAGGGATAGGGCAATAATAGCCCTATTGTGGGATACTGGCATTAGGGTAGGAGAGCTGTTAAATCTTAAGCACAGGGATATTGTTCTGAACAAAGATACTGCAAGCTACATCAAGGTAGACGGGAAAACAGGCATGAGAAGAGTGCCGATAGTCTTTGCTGTGCCATATCTGGTAAATTATCTTAATGTAACCATTAGCAAAGGACCTAATGAAGCCCTATTCCTTACAAAAGTATGTCTACCATATGATTACAAAAACATAAGGAAGCTACTTTCTCAACTGAAAGGACGTACAAACATCAATAAACGGCTCTATCCGCACCTATTCAGGCATAGCAGAGCCTCTTACTATGCAAACAGCCTAACAGAACAGCAGTTAAAGTTCTTCTTTGGCTGGGTAGGAGACAGCAAAATGGCCTCTACATATGTGCATTTATCGGGCAGGGACATAGACAATGCGGTTCTAAAAGCAAACGGGATTTTAGACAACAAAGGAGAGCCAATAAAACCTAAATTGGCTATAAAATCATGCCTAAAATGCAACCATTCAAACGAAGCAACTGCTAAACATTGTGTAAATTGCGGCAGTCCTTTAGATATAAGTCCAATTCAACAAATAGATAGGGCAGAAAAACTAGAGAGTAGAGTAGAAATGTTAACACAAGCAATCCAAATGTTAATGGAAAAATTGGATCCACAAACTAAAAATAAAATTTTAGAATTTATGGAAAAATAAATTAAAGATCCTCAGGTACCTTAGCCCTTTTCTTATTATTACACTTCTCACATGTTAATCTGATATTGCTTTCCTCTGTAGGGCCACCTCTGGACCAAGGAATCTTATGATCAAATTCAATTTCTTTATCTAATACCGGTTTCCCACAAATTTGACATAAATAATTATCCCTTCTTGCAACTCTCAATATCATTTGTCTAGGCGGGTTTCTAGAAATATTTCGCATATCTTTTGTCTCAGTAAATGGTTCATTAGTAATAAATACTGGGCAAATATGACCAAATATTTTACAAGTTTTTTCTAAGATCTCTTTAGAATGTTTAATGGGATAATCTTTGGGATTAAATTCCTTTACTTCTTTTTCAAAAAGAGGTTTTCTCCAACCCGTATACGCTCCCTTCTCTAATTGACTCTTTAAAAATTCATTATGCTCTATTGCCTGTTCTCTTGTAGGTGGTAAAGCTGGAAATTGTTCAACAAGAGGCCCATAAGGGCAGTACTTCAGTTCCCAACATGGTTTGCAAACATGTTTTGTTCTTTTACTCCAAACCTTTCCAAATTCAATTTCCTCTTTAGATGGTTTGTGGCCTTTATTATATTCTATTCTTTCTTTCATTAATTCTTCATCAACATCAATTCCGTATGACATACTCTCACATTATTTATTGTTTTTAATGTATTCTTTAAACTCTTTGGCCTTATCAAATCTTTCTTGGCGGGTTAATGCTCTCAAAACCCATAACTCTTTAGTTATTACTTCTGCTAATAAAAGTTCATAAAGGTCAAAAGGGAATATTATAATAGGAAATTTAGAATTTTGTACTTTAGATAAAAGAGAATCCAATACCAAACTTTTTACATCCTTATATGCAATACAATATTTTCCAATTACAGCTATTATATTATTGTTTCTTTCCTTTTCTATCTTTAACTTCTGATTGGTGCTTAGTTTATCCATATTAGTAATTAGATCTTTAGTTTCTCTAGTAGCCTTTATACCGAGAAGTATCATTATAATCTTCATAACAACCATTCCTAAATTTACGTTGTTATATGTAATATAAGAGCTAATGGGCTGATTTATTATAATATCATTTAATAGCTCTGCCTCCCTTTGGGTTAAATCAAATTGTATAGTAAAATAATCTGTTAGAATACGCCCATCTAATTGTAAAGGTCTGCCTTTTACTCTTAAACTTGATCTACTTATTACGTAAGGCTCTATCTCGCGTAATTGATACATAATTGTTTGTCTAGATACACCTGTAGTTTTAGCCATTTCTAAAGCTGTAATTGGTTTTTCTAAAAGAAGATACGCATAACTTTGAAAAGATTCGCTCTGGAATAATTTCTGTATTGTGTTAAATTTTTCATTCATTTTATACACCCGTAAATATTATTCTCTAGTTTTCACATATGTGTAAAGCTACTTAACTTATGTTAAGTAATGATACATATAAATCTTTAAATGTTGTTAAATATTTGGTGTTTGTATGAAAAAGGAGCAAGTTGTAATAAACGATAAAATTGCGGAATTTCTAGAAGGAAAGGTTAAGCAGGGGTTCAAAAAATCAAGCTACATAAGGAGTTTGATAGAAGAGGCTATGAAGAGAGATGTAGGCGGTGCCTAAATGATAGAGAAAACCGATTTTATAGAATTATTACTCTCGTGGTATGAAAGACAAATTAAAAAAGGAAAAGAAAAGGGTGCTACTAACACCCTAGTTGATAATGATGTTAAGAGATCAGAGAGGACTAGCACTATTTAAGGAGATTGGTCTAACTGTAGAGCTGCTAAGAATTGAGTATAGGGGCAATATTGCTAAACTATACATACCGCAGATAGTTAGAGAGGCACTTAAACTAGATCCAAGTAAAGACATTTCACTAATTTTATTCCATGATAATGAAAGTGGCCTGAATTTGTTAGTAAAGGATACTGATCTGTCAAAATTGATTAAACCACTAATCTTAGATGCCAGGCAAATTAAACAAAAAGTAAATGATAAAATGCATTGTATTGGTGATTAGATGAAGAGGCAAGCATTGCCACTTGAAGAAAGAACAATACCTGTACCCATCAAGATAAAATATGTTAAGATGGCCGAAGAACGTAAGATAAAAATGAGTGAATTTATAAGGCAGTTGATAGAAAAAATTATTGAATTGGATAAATTAAATCAAAAACTCAAAAGTGATAGTAATATTATTACAAATAAGGAAGGTAAGTATTGATTCAGTTAGACTTATGCATATAAGTTATGTTTTAATACTTTATAATATACACGATAATATTACTACTTTTATACTATGCGAAAATCTGTATCAATTTCCTTAGAAATAGATAAGGCAATAAAAGAAGTAAAAGAAAAAGAGGGTGGAAGATCAATAAGTTACTCCAAGGCTCTCAATTATCTGGTGGCTTTAGGTATTGATAGGTATAATGATATATTTAAAAATGCCAAAATTCAAAAACCGAAATATGATCATGATAAATATAAAAGAGGAAATTACTGACCTTTTAGTGTACTTTTGTGTGTGCAATATGTGTACAATAAGCGCCCAATATATGTGCTTTTAATGTGCTTTAATTTTATTTTCTAATAATAATCAAAAGTATGTCATTTTAAACCTTTAAACTCTCTTAGCTTGAAATCTACTTCATACAAGAAAACCTCAACATTAGACATCATCTTTAAAGCATAATCAAGTTTTTTATCGTATGCTCCAGCTATTATTATACCCCTTACATTATTGTCCCCCATTTTATCTCTTATCCAACCCATATATCTTGCTATCTGGCCTATTGTATCATCACTTGTTTGATTCTTTTTAAGCTCTATTACGACAAAATTATTGTTTTTCTTATCCTTTGCTAGAATATCAATAGGTCCAATATCTGTTTTATATTGCTGGCTAACAAGTTCACCATCTTCAATAATTAAATCATATTTTTTGCCAAAATCAGTTCTTTCCCAGTTTTCAATTATAAAATCTTCAAGTTGCTTTTCCATATAGAAGATTCCTTGGCTATACTCTGGTTGGCTAGAAATTTGAGGTATTGATACTGTTTTGGCATAATATTCAAGTAGCGTATTTAAATCGGATTCTAGGCCTTTTTCCGAAACTACTTGGTCATTCTCAGAATATAGATAGTTTATTTTTTCCTTGTCTGATTTTATTTTATACGCTTTAAAAACGAAAGAGTCGCCGTACCTTGCAACTTCTCTGTTGAAATGAGTTGCTATAGTTTGTGTTGAAGTTGTTATCTCTGTGGGCCACGATTTTCCAAATTCTTCAGTCTCACTCACGCCATATGCTAGAATTAGTGTATCAAATTCCTTATAATAGAGATAGCATGGGTAGAAACCTTTACTTACTTGCATATCAGGAGCTGTAAATGCAATCCATGGTATCCTTGCTGGGGCGCCCATTCCAAAAGAGACCCTCATTTTCAACCCATTCCACTCTTTTGGATACATAGAAGTTTTAAGATCGCTAGTTGTAGCTTGTAAAACGAATTTGTTTAATATTGAAGTCCAATTATTTTGATTTTCCATTCTCTCCACCCACAGGTTTAGGAGCAGCCCTTTTTTCTACAGCCTTTGATTTAGGCTCTTCTACCTTTGTTTCCTTTTCTACCGCGCCTTTTACTTGTTCTACTGCTGTTTCAGCATCTCTTATGAATTGTCCGTAAGTTTTTATTTCTACTAAATGTAGAGCATAATTCCATGATTTTAACTTGTTTGTTATGGCTTCGTCTGTACTATCTCCTATTAGAAGCAAACCTTTAGGCTTCTTTTCCTTTATAACCTCTGATTCTGGTAATCTAGAGTGTGCTATTGCAACTGTCTGATCTAAATAGTCAATTAATTGATCAAGACTTTTTGTAACTACAGCGGTAATTTGACCGCCGCCGTCTACTAGAACTTCACTAGGCCTTTTTAACTCAACTATCCTTTGTGAACCGTCTGTAAGAGTAATCGTAAAATCAAAAATATCTGTTGATCCTGCTCTTAGTTTAGATATCGCAGAAATAACATTCGCACCAAAAAGCCACCTTTTACCATTTAAAAAACTTTGAATATCTTCTTCACGTTTGTTATCTCTTGTAAAATTAACTATTAAATTTTTTAACTCACTCAATTCACTATCTAGTATTTTTATACTATTTGAATCTCTTTTGAATTCTTCAATCTCTTTCTTATGTTTCTCCTCTAGATCCTTAATTAGTCCTTCTCTTAATTTTTCTTGATCAGTCAATTGCTGCTTTAGTGCCTCTATTATACTATCTCTTTTTCCCACTTCTTTAGATATTTTATCTGACTGGCTAGCTAAATCTCCACTAGATAGAATTGTTTTATCCCAACCTAAAAATCCGTAATTCTTTCTAGCAAAATTCAATACCTTGGCTAGCGTTTCATCTGAATATATATTGAAATTAGTCTGAAATGGTGTTTCACCAGTTCTAGAATTTTTAACCCTATTAGCTAAACGTATAAGTTTTTCTCCAGTTTCTTCATTTTCAACCAGATATACTTCACTAATACTTCTTTTATCTTTGCGCTCTTCTAGATGTTCCCATTTTATTTGTTTATATGGCCACTTTAGCTCTTTAGGCACATATAAAGGATCTTCTTCTGCCAATCTATCACTTAATTATTTCTACTATCAACCTATTTTCTCCACCATTAGACCATTTTAAAAGAGTACCTTTCCCTATATTTTTCCATCTTGTTAATTCTCTTGGTATGGTAACTATAAATTGGCCATTTGATAATCTCATAACTCTAGTGTAATGCTTTGCGATAACATTATAAGTACGTCTTTTTCTATACTCCCCCATATTATTAGCCATAGATAAATTTATATAAATAGACTGTATTTATTAAGAATGGTGAAAACTATGCCCAAACAAGAAGGGCGTAGAACCTCTGATTATAACGCTCGGCGAGGGCGATGAACCCCAAATTTCCGACCGTCTTCCAGAGAAAAATGTCGGAAATATGGTCGGGGTTCGAAACCCCAAGTGGGCGTTATTCTTAAATTTAAAACCCACGCTTTGTCTTGAGGTAAGGAAAAGAGCTTAAATATATAAAAGCACTTAATAGAAACGGTGAGAAGTTTGTCAAGCATATCAAAACCTAAACCCGCATCAGAAATCAGTAGGTTATCGGAGGATACAATAAAAGGATTTGATATTAATTCTTCAACAATTGAAATATCTGAAATGACACTTTATAGAGGTTCAAGAAATTCGGGGCAAAAAACTTTAGAACATTCAGAAATGACAAATATGGCTGGAGTATACCTGACAGATGATAGACTAAGTGCAGTAAAGTATGCAGTAAAAGGTACAGGTTTAAAAATGAGTGATGAATGGCATTCAAAGAAACCAATATTATATACATGTTCAATAAAAGACATGAAAATTTTAGATTTGAGTAAAGATAAAACAGAGACGGCAGTATTAGAAGGGTTTTCAGAGTTTCTGCATAAAATAGACGACTCTGGAAGATTAGATGCACTTTTGTTTCCGGATCATAAATGGTCAGATGATGAAAGACAACTTTTATCTGATGACTCAAAATTCAAAGAATTTGTTAGCAAAATAAATGGTAAAAATGTAGCAAGTAAGATATATAAGAAATTAAATGGAACTTTTACTGAATATATAAGAAGTTTTGGCTATGATGGAATTATGGATTTTGATAAAAATATTCTCATATTTGACCCACACAAGGTAAAAATCATTGAAGAAAAAGAATTGTCTTAATGAATTATTTCCTTACTCCTTTGCAAAGAAGCAAGGGAGGGCGTTAAACATACTTTTAAAGAACGGCGAGGGCGATTCAATTTCGGGGTTATATAGGAACGTCGATTTCCAACAAAAAGTACTGATCGACAGCTCGATTTCCAACAAAAAAGACTGATCGTCGCCTCGATTTCCAACACCTGTAAAAGTTACTTTACATGTGCGGGTGGTCGATGGTAGAGGGGGATTTTTGGGTGTGATTGGAGGATATATGGAATCGAGAAAGAAGTGACTATTTATTCTTCTGTGAAGCATGCCACGCTACGTGGTCTTCAAATTCATTAGAAGGAATATCAGACCCACAAATCGCACAGTGCATTAAACCTTGCTGTGGTCTAGGAGAAGTTTGTGCCTGTTGCCTACCTTTCTCTTTGTAATATTCTTCCTTCTGGATCGCCCTGGTCCTAGCCTTTTCCTTGCCTCGATTCCAGCTATAGAAAGCATAAACCATAATTCCAATAGCAATTATTACAAGAATGATTGAGCCTGTGGGATTATGAATAAGAACAGCGGCTATAACAAAAACAAGAGCTAGAAAGGTCAGTCCTCCATAAAACAACAGTCCTTTCACGCCACCTATAATGAAATCTATGAAACTCATATCATCTTCAATTAAACTACGATAGAAAGTTCTTTAAATACAACTCAATTTGTTTTAAGATGTTAAGATTTAGCTTACATACCCTCAACCACCAAAAGGTATATATATCTTAATGTTATACTATGTTATATGATGTTATATGGTGAAACTACAATTAGAGTTGTCTGAAAAGGAGAATGGCATAGTAGAAGTGTACAAGTCAGTCAACAAGCTCAAGACAAAACAGGAAGCAATAAAAGCGATGATTAACCATTTTGAAGTGTCGATAAAGCCAAAGAAAATTGACACAAAGGATTACTTTTCCACTTAAGGTGCGATTATGATACCAATAATCTTGTATACGGTTATAGCAATAGTAGCCCTAGCAGTCATCCTAATAGCTAGGGGCTGGATAAGGATATACAACAAGTTCCAGTACTGGTATAACAAAGCAGAGGAGAGGTTTGCCAATATAGACGTGATAATGCAGCAAAGAATAGACATGCTGCCTGCTTTGGCTCAGGCCATAAAGAAATATGATATACACGAATACAAAGCCATAAAGGATACCATAGAGGCCAGAAGCAGATGGACTAAAGATGCACCACTGAGTGAGAAAGTCGCCTCTGCCCAGGATATCGAGAACAATTTCTTAAAGATACAGGCTGTTTTTGAAAGATATCCTCAATTAAAGTCATCTAAACTGCATGCAAAGATAATGGGTCACGGAAACATATCAAGTATGGAAAGAAGGCTTTCTAAATACAGATTGGGCTACAACAAAGTAGTTGAAGAATACAATAGAAGAGTTGCAATATTTCCTAGGAATGTTGTTGCAAAGGTACACGGATTTAAGAGATTAGAATACCTTACATTAGGAAACAAAATAAACCAAGGAGAGCAAGAGACATACAAACCAAGGGAATTGTTTAGTGGCTAAATGGCTGGCTATCTAATAGAGTTTAGGATTAGAGGGTACGCTAAAAGATATGCCAGAAGCTTGATATATGACGTTGCCAAGAAATTCCACGTAAGAGGCGTGACACATAAAAGTAAAGTTGTACCCCACATAACAATGTATGGACCATTTAGAACGTATAAGCAGAAAGATGTGGTTAATGCACTGCAAAATGTGTGTTCCAAATACAATTCAGTCCCATTCACATTTAAGGGATTCAACTACTTTGATAATGCAAAAAATAAAGTAGTGTACTTGGACATAGAGCCTTCCGAAAAACTGGTAAATCTAAGGTATGAGTTGTCAAAAGCTTTACTACCAATAACTTCAACCATATCAAAAGAGGATAAAAGAGGCAGGGATGATTTTAAATTTCATTCTACAATAGCGTTCAAAGATATCGACTACAAATTTAGGAACATTTGGAATTATATAAAAGAAAAAGAAAGGCCAAATATCAAACAGCGTTTACTTAGGGTTACCTTGTTAAGAAATGGCAAAATACTTTACGAATACGATCTGCTACAGCAGAGGCTACTAAACAGGAAAGAAGCTTTAAGCAGACTTATCTTTATGAAAACAATCAAAATGATGAAAGATAACTATGAAGAAGCTGAAGATTATCAAATTTATAAGAAACAAGAGGCAAAAGCCAAGGAATCCATATTAATCAGAATCAAAAATCTGTTTAAGGTATAAAAATGGTCCGTAAAAGAAGACGTGGTGCAGCAATCGTTGATACATCTAAAGGTATTCTGGTAGTCAGTGGCAGAAAAAGGCTTTTTATTCTTCCAGGCGGCGGCGCAAGAAAGGGTGAAAGTAGAAGGAAAGCTGCTATGAGAGAGCTGCGTGAGGAGACTGGTCTTAAACCAATAAGTTCGCACTATTTGTTTAGGTATGTCGGATATGTACACAAGGCACATGGGGGTGGGTATTTTCAAGACCATAACAAAGTATTCTTGGTAAAAGTTGTTGGAAAAGCCCGACCACGACATGAAGTTAGACATATCGAATATTATAGAGAAGGTTCTGAGATAAGAATATCTCGCGTTACGGAGAAGATAATAAATAGATATTACCAGATAAAGTTTGGAAATAATGAGATGAAATGAATGGGTTGGCATTGCCATAATTGTAATTACTGGAATGTTGACTCTAGAGGTAAATGTGCTAATTGTGGAGCGCCGCAATATACTTATGCTGCTCCTACGAGGGGAACTTACAAACATAGAAGTTCGTCTGCTGGTAAAATAGCTCTTGTAGTTGTTGCAATTATTATTCTTGCAGTTATTGTTGTTATTGCATATACAAACAACCATAATAATTTTTCAGGCCTATTTGGTAACTCTACGATTAATCAATTGAATAATGGTCCATCTGCATCAAGCCCAGAATACGTGTCAATACAAAGATTGATTGAAAATTCTTCCTCGTATCTAAACAAATTGATAACGACTAATGGACTCTTAGTTCAAATGAACTTGGGTGATCAGGTTCCGGGTTCATATTCCCTCTTTGATTCACAGAGCCAAGCAATACGGGTAATTCTTCCACAAGGTGTAGTATTTCAAAATAGAACTAATTACACAATAACTGGAGTTGTTTCGATATATCATTTTCCGCCTGCGCAATGGAATGGCTATACTAATAATCAGTATACTTATTACATAAATGGATCTGCTAATGTAAATTCGTCGCAGTCGACAATATCAGGATCGGCCTCAGGGGACCTGGTTTTTTGCATAAATAGGCTCGTATTTAGAACTAGCAATTCTAGAGGATTAAATGAAAGCCAGATTCAAGAACTGGTAAATTACTGTGAGTACTATGGGTATGCACCAGGAGTTGTCAATGGAACAAACTATACATACATATGCCAAGGAGTAAAAGCATGCCAACAATGATAAAATGGATAGCTCAGGGTTCAAGAAAAAATTGTTGGAAACTAAAAAAGACAAAGCAATTGAGATTGCTCTTTTAGTCTGCGAAAGAGAGCATTTACCTATCCCAAAAATCAATTTTAAAGGATGCCAACAAGAAACACAAGATCACCTAGCACATTATCACCCCGACTTGCATAAAATTTGTATCTCAGAGATACAGCTGTATAAATTGAAAACTTTAAGGGATGTTGAAAACACAATGTATCATGAACTTGCACACATAGTAGAACAAAACCATGGACCTGGATTTGTAAGAGCTAAAAATAAATTCAGCTTAGATACTTGGAGACCACCACAAGGCGTTATGTATGTCAAAGGTGGTCAGAAAATAGAGATTCCGAAACAAGAAAAAGAGAAAATAGACAAGATTAGATGCAACTATCACCTTTGTAGAAAGAAAAGAAAGCTCTCTAAATGTCCTTACTGTAAGAGATATTTTTGCAAGGAACATATCAAACCTATTGTTCCTGGTAAATCAAACACTGATGCTGACCACGAAATGGATTACCATCCTTGCTCCCCCTACTATAATTATGACAAAAAGCAGAAGGAAATTGAGCACGAGAAGTACCGTGAAGCTTTGGACGCATTGAAGTATAGGGATTACAATTTTAGATTCGAAGATAAACAGGATGTTGTTAAACCTAAAAACGAAAAGTTTGAGAGAGACTACCAGAACTTTAAAAAACAAATTATAGAAAAACAAAGGAATAATACTGCAAAGAAAATGTCTAAAGAAGAGATTGAAGAATCTAGGAAAAAGCTTGGGATAAACATCACGCACGTTTCTAGGTCGAAGCCTAAAAAGAAAAGTTTGTTTGATAAATTAAAGGGATTTTTTAGCCATGAAAATTCCTGATGCAAAATACCAATAACGCAGATAGGGATAAATAGAAGAATGTACATATACTATTTCAAAGATTTACACGATCTTCTGTGGGATAGAAACGGATATAGGCGAGATTGGTATAAAAGGATTCATGATGCCTGTATTCGGTGTAATCGACGGTGCACTTACCTATGTAATTATACAATTCATAACGTTGATGATGGCACATAAGCAATAACCGCGCAATCCTTGGGAAATACGTCAACAACATGCCGTCAAACATCCTGGGCATAATGACATTCGTGATAATGGCAATTTCAGCTATTTTATTTGTGTATCTTCAGCTGATCTAGTTAAAGTCCATACCAAACTCTGTCATGTCGTATCAATTCAGTAGTACCATCGGTACTGCGAGAATTCGAAAACGAAATATCACCCCGAGTTATTTATGTTTTTCCACTCCGAATAATTTACCGTGAGATTATGAACAGCGATATAGTGCACTATGAGATACCTGCAAAGAACGCAGAGAAATTGAGCAAGTTCTATGCAAATGTTTTCGGATGGAAGTTCAAGGATTCGGGAATGAAGGGCATGAAGTACTGGCTCATAAGAATGAGCTCTTCTAGGCCAAAAGGCTTCCTTTCTTCCGGGGGAATGTACAAAAAGTCGAAAAGCGAGCGACCTGTAAATTATATCGGAACGCCCAACATAGACAGCACAATAAAGAAGTTCGTTAAGGCTGGCGGGAAGATAACCCAGAAGAAGGTTGAAATAATAGGAATGGGCTGGTCGGCAAAGGGAATTGATCCCGAAGGCAACATAGTGGGAATCTTCCAGGCAACGATGCAGCCATCAAGAAGACGCAATTGAATGGTTGTGCCAATCCGGCCAATCTTGGTTGTAGGTTATCCTTTTGCGGTCTTATCTACAACTTAGATTTCAGAAATGATAATCTTTTTTCGTCAGTTAGCAACTTGCCTACGCTCGGGCCGAATATTCTTTTATTTTTCCTAAGTAGCTTTATAAACTGGCTGAATTTAACTTCAAGCACATTGATTTTTTCACCGTTTTCTAAATTTTGTTTTCCAACCCTGAAGCAATCACGCGCTATGAAAAGATGCACGTAATAATCTACGCGCGGATAGTCCAATACGTCTACTGTGTCAAGCAATTTCCACTTATTGGAAGCCAGGCCGGTCTCTTCCAGCAATTCCCTTTTTGCAGCGGCAAGAGGGGTCTCATTTTTTTCTATGCCCCCTCCGAATAACGTATAATATCTGCCCCTTCCTGGCTGTCTTTCTTCCGCTATGAGTATTTTACCATTCATTGTCGCGAAAATCTTTACACCGCTTTTTTTCCTCAAGCCCTCAAAAGTCCCATAAGTTCCGTCAAACATCTTTTCTTTCCATTGGTAGACATCCCACAACTTACCCTTAAAAACCAATTTGGCGCGTTTGGGCAGCTTTGACTTCATATTAACCCCCTCTAGGTGCACATTGACAATATGTAAATAAGATGCGCAACATATAAAATTCCTAATAACTAAACTGATTCATGTCATTACGATGAAAATTCATGAATCAAAGATGGTTAAATGTCATTTTTCAGGAGAAAATCCTCTATTAAAGGCGAGGGGAAGGAAGGGGTAGAAGAGCAGTATGCCAAATTGATAGAAACTGGCTCTATATTTTCTGGCAAGGTCCATAAATCCGTAGAAATCCAGTCCAATTACATCGCTTTTAAGCATTTCATTGACGCGGCTGCTCTCGCGGCTTCGCATCCCTCTGAATTGGGAGCAGACAAGTCCAAAGGCGCCGCAATGAAGGCATACGGTGCTGCTTATAAGGCCGGAGAATTGGCTTATGACAGGGGCTATTCTGAACTTGCCTTAATCTCCTTTAAGGACGCGTTAAATGCGTCGAAAGAATTCGATCTGGATAAAGAACTGACGGATAAGGCAGTTTCTGCCATCTCAAAAATCCAATTAAGGAAATAACGCTGCAGCATCCATTTTTGCCTGATTAAACCCAAGATAACCGAGCCCCGGGAGGTCTCATTGATTGAAGCGCTGTTTAGACGGATGTTTTTTAACCGTCGATGTACGACGGTAAGGTACTTTTTGGATTTTAAAGGTTTCTGATATGGTTTATATATTATGAATTTCATAATTTTTAGTGTGGTAAGATGGTGACAAAGAAGAGTAGCAGCAGGCCATTTGGACAAGGAGATTATGATAAGAACTTATTGCAGCCAACGTTCAAAGATTTTCAATACAAGTTTGTAGCTTTTCTACCTATGAGTGAATCTACTTTGGGATCTAATAAGAAAAAACAAGTTTTCTCTAAAGAAGATTTAGGAGAACTTGGAAGATTGTTTAATGATGATTTTGGTGGCTTCACCTTAGGAAGAGAATCTCCTTCATCATTAGGACAATGGATAGATATTTCAAAGAATGTTATAGTTAATGAACATGCACGTTTTGAAGTTTTTAGCCAGAGGACTAGAGAAGCATTAAATTATTTTGACGAACTTAAAGAAAGATTGCATATTCGTGCTGAAAAGTTAGGCGCAATACAAGATATAATATTGATAGAGCAAAGTGAGGTTACTTTTGCCATAAAACCGACTTTCAATAAAAAGTTTTTGGAACTTCTTTTGCGTAGAACCAATAAATAAGCTTTAAGTATTTCAGTTATAATAATATTAAGTGATTAAATGGCAACAAAAGAAAAGAAGAATGGAAAAACATTAGAAGAGTTAAGATTAAACGATCAGACCAATAAAACATTTGCTATAAGAACAAATGATCAGACTAACACCGAAAAGGTATTAGGCATAGTTATAGCTGCCAGTAGTAAAACGGGCGGACGATCATTAGGTAATGGTAGTGCCTTGACACTTGCTAGCAGAGATGCAGTTTTGGCATTAAGACGGCATAATAAAACACACAAGGATAAAGTGCATTATGAAGTTTTATAATAACGACCTCGAGAGGATTAGGGTTACATCCCCCAAGGAAGCAACAGAAGTTAACTAATTCTTCGACTGTAAAGTTAGGGTGCATAGCCCCGGGAGAGCTCTAGTCGTCGGAGTACCACGCATACGAATTTTGGTCATTGTTACACCAATTTGATTGGTCTGACAAGGTATATATGGGTTGTGATAAGAACAAAACACTGAAGACTAATTCAAATTTGAGCAGTCCAGTCTTTTGCGAAGAAAAATCACCGCTGGGCGACCTTATAGGAGAAGTTAAATTAATTGCTAACCTATTCAATATATGAAATTGGGAAATTTGGTCAAGTTCGAGAAGAAGACCAAAGACTGGTGGTTCTTAACCTTACTACCAGTGTTCCTAATAATACTCTTATTTGCAGTTAATTATCTAATTAAGGGATGGGAAAGTTCTCTTTCTAGTTTTATAGAAGAAACTCTAATATTCAGTATTGTCTTGAGTAGCACAGATCTTGCTTTACGAAAAGTAGGTCAGGTCAATGGCAGATCGAAGTTAGCACCAATGTATCCTTTATTCTTAGGTATTATCGTGCTTTCAGTTTATGAGGCTGCAATTAACATAATTGTAGTTAAATATTCAAACATAGTTTATATACCTGTTGCGCTGTTGGCTGCTCTTCTTGCGTATGTATCATTTAAACTCTATAATGACAATCCGAGCAGTGGATTTGATGAACCAAATCCTGTTAAAACAAGGGCAACTCAAGAGAAGAAGGATTTGCAGGAATTTGAACCAGGAAAGAAGGCAAAAGGTGTGAGGAGATAATATGGTAGAAAAATGGTTGGTAATACCAGTTATGGAAATAGTTCAGCCTCTTGGCACATTTTACATAGGTAAGGCTTTCGCTAATGATGTTACTAAAATATGCTCGGTAAACAAAAGAAGAAAAGAAGTGGGAGATGAGCTTGACAAATACATAGGTATGCAAAGAGAGCTTAACCAATCTAGGAAAAAACAGATACAAGATTTCGTTTTGACAAAGGATGCTAGTTTCCCTAGTTCTATAATCCTTGCAGTAAAAGAAGGTGCATACAAATACGATGCAGATAAAAAAATACTTAAAATAAAAGAAGACAGAAGTTCTTGCAACGTGATTGATGGACAACATAGGCTCTCAGGATTCCCTATAGAAGATGGAAAGAAGTTTGAGTTAATTCTGACCATATTTCTAGATTTAGATATGGAATATCAAAGCTATCTGTTCTCTGTGATTAATACTACGAGTAGCAGAATTAACCCTTCACTCTCTAAGGATCTTTATGAATTTTCGAATATTGAAACCCCAGAAAAACTAGCCCACAGAATTGCCAGAGTCTTTAATATAACTAAGGGAAACCCATGGTTTAGGAGATTGAAGTTACTTGGAAAAGCTGAAACAGAAGAAGCCATTCTATCACAGGCTACATTTACTGTACATATTGTAAATTTGATATCTAACCAAAGAGATGCGTATAAAATAAGAGACATACTAATGAGAAATAACAACAATAGGAAGGCACTGCTAAGTAATAATATTTCCTATAACAAACCACTTTGGGATAAATATGTCAATGGTGATGACAAATATATCTACGATGTCCTGAAATCTTATTTTATGGCAGCAGAAAACAAATTCAAGGGAGATTGGGGCAATGATAATAGTATCATAACAAAAACTGCTGGCTATACTGCACTAATGAACGTACTTTATAAGCTGTTAAAGAAGGAATTACCTAAAGAACCTACTGTTGAATACTTTAGTAACTATTTCAAGAAAATTCCAAAGGATGGGCTAGAAAAATTAGATAGTGATCATTACGAACCTGGTCAAAAAGGAGAAAGTAAGCTTAAGAAAGATATTTTGAAAGGGATGGGGATGGAATGACTGATGTGCAAATTCCTGCATTTATCAAGTGGTTGGGGGGCAAAAGACGCCTGCTCGCCCAGATAGGTCCGTATCTACCCTATAACGTAGACAGATATTTTGAGCCATTCCTCGGCGGAGGAGCAATGTTTTTCTATATAAAGCAAAAATATGATCCTAAATTCTCGATGATTTCTGACATAAACAAAGATCTTATCAGTACCTTCGTGACAGTTAGAGATAAACCAAAAGAGCTTGTTGAAAAGCTAAAATACTTCGACAATAATAACTCAGAAGAATTCTACTATAAAACGAGAGAACGATTTAATCAAAATGAGATAACAGGAGTAAGGAGAGCGGCAGCCTTTATCTATTTTACAAAAGCCTGCTTTAATGGTGTGTATAGAATAAATAAAGAAGGCAAATTTAATGTGCCTTATGGGTACTACAAAGATCGAGAAATTTATAATAAAGAAGAGATTATTTTTGCTAGTCAACTTTTGCAGGGGACTGATATAAGGGTGCAGGATTATAATAAAATATTAACACATATAGAGAGAAACGATCTTATCTATCTAGATCCGTGCTATGATCCACTTAAAAGGACAAGTTTTATGCATTATACGAAAGATAGATTTTCAATGCAAGATAGAGCAAAACTTTATGATTTCATGCTGAAAGTTAGAGCTAAAAGAGCTAACGTCGTTCTAAGTAATAATAACATAGAAGACGTTGAGAACCTATATTCTTCTAATGGATTTACTATAAATCATGTGGAAGCGGCAAGGTGTGTTAATGTTAACCCTAGAGGTAGAGGTAGAATACCCGAATTATTAATAACCAATTTTAAAACTATTTAAGATACGTATAGTTGATTTTATCATATCGAAAATCCTAGCTACTCCTAAAGCTTAAAAGTCTATAATAGCTATGTTATATGGGGTTTAAGTGCTAGATATAAAAACTCTTGAAAATTGGCTTTGGGATGCCGCTTGTAAGATAAGGGGAGAAATAGATGCACCCAAATATAAGGATTATATTCTACCATTGATTTTTCTTAAAAGATTGTCCGATGTATACGAAGATGACGTTGCTAAATTAACCAAGGAGTATGGAGATATAAAAACCTCAGAGGAACTAATAGAGGAAGATCATAGTTTAGTTTGGTTCTATTTGCCAAAAAAGACAAGATGGTCATTTATCATAAAACAGACAACAAAATTAGGTGAAACTCTTACTGATGCTGTCCGATCCATAACGAAAGAAAATCCAAAATTACAAGGTGTTATAGACATCGTAGATTTCAATGCAACTACTGCTGGGCAGAGAATAATCAGTGATGAAAAGTTAAGATTATTGATAGACACATTGGATAAACATAGACTTGGTCTAAATGATGTTGAACCAGACATTCTTGGAAGAGCATATGAATATCTATTAAGAAAATTTGCAGAAGGCTCTGGTCAAAGTGCGGGAGAGTTTTATACACCAGGAGAAGTTGCAATTTTGATGGCCAATATTGTTGATCCAGAACAAGGAAATGAAGTGTATGATCCTTGTCTAGGTTCTGCTGGACTTCTCATAAAATGTCATCTAAGGTTTGTTGAAAAATATGGTGATAATACTAAGATAAAACCATTAAGGTTCTATGGTCAAGAAGTATTACCTCCAACCTACGCTATGGCTAAGATGAATACGTTTATTCATCAGATGAGCGCAGATATAGCATTAGGAGACACTATGAATAGACCTGCTTTTCTAAGTCAATCTGGTGCTTTAAAGAAATTTGATATTGTTCTTGCAAATCCGATGTGGAATCAAGATTTTTCTCAGAATACTTACGAAAACGATACATATAATCGCTTTGTATTTGGATATCCACAATCAAGCAGTGCTGATTGGGGCTGGGTTCAACACATGTTTGCTTCTCTAAATAATAAAGGCAGAATGGCAGTTGTCCTTGATACCGGTGCAGTTTCAAGAGGTTCTGGGAACGAAGGTTCAAGTCGAGAAAGAGATATAAGAAAGGGATTTGTTGAGAGAGATCTGATAGAGGCAGTCATCTTGATGCCAGAAAACTTATTCTATAATACGCCTTCGGCAGGAATAATCCTTATTATAAATAAAGACAAAAAGTTTAAAAATAAAATTTTACTAATAAACGCTTCAAAACTTCTGGAAAAAAGGAGACCCAAAAACTTTATCCCTGAAAATGAGATTTTACACATTTCTAATATTTATAAAAAATTCAAAGTTGAAGATAGCATAAGTAAAATAGTTTCAAATGGAGATTTGGCAAAGAATGATTACAATATAAGCCCTTCCAGATATATTTCACAAAATGGTAATGACAAAGTTCTACCTTTGGATGAAGCAGTTACATTATTGAAAGCCGCAGAAGAAGAAAGGAAACATGCCGATAAGAATTTGAACAACGTGTTTGAACAAATGGGATTTGAGGTATAGCATATGGATACTAAATATAAAGAAACTGAAATTGGACTTGTACCAAAAGAATGGAATATTGTTAGATTAGGTGATATAGTTCATATTTTGGATAAGAAAAGAGTTCCTTTAAGTGAAGATATAAGAGAAAAGAGGAGGGGAATATATCCTTATTGTGGTGCAAATGGTATAATAGACAACATAAATGAGTATATCTTCGATGGAGAATTTGTTCTCCTTGCAGAAGATGGTGGTTACTGGGGTAAATACCAAAATTCTGCATATATTATGAATGGTAAATTCTGGGTAAATAATCATGCACATATCTTAGATGCAATAAAAGAAAAAACATCAAATCATTTCTTGGTAAACTATCTAATATACACTGATATGTCTAATTTGATAGGTGGAGATGCACGAGGAAAACTTACACAGCAAATAATGAAATCGATTCCCATAGCATTACCGCCTCTTGATGAACAGAAAAATATAATAAATATTATTTCAGCAGTTCAGCAGACAAGAGAAAAAACAGAGCGTGTTATTAATTCCCTTAATGAGCTTAAGAAATCTGCAATTAAGCACTTCTTTACTTATGGTGTAGTCAAGTTTGAAAGTATTGATAAAGTAAAACTAAGGAATACCGAATTCGGAAAGATTCCAGAAAATTGGCTGATTATAAAACTAAATGATATATTTACCATAACAAGTGGTAAAGCACGCCCAAACGATTTAAAAACTGCGCAAGTGGCACAGCACATTTATCCAGTTTATGGTGGAAATGGTATTATGGGTTATTCAGACAAATATTTATTAGAATCAGATAGTATTGTGATCGGAAGAGTTGGCGAATATTGTGGTGCAACATATCTTACAAAAGGAAAATGTTGGATTTCAGATAATGCACTATATATTAAAGAACTTAAAAAAGAAACTGATCTACATTATCTTAAATTAGCTCTCGAATATTTGGATTTGAACAGATTCAAAAATACAGGTGGACAACCTTTGATTTCTCAATCAATTATTTATTCAAAATATATCCCATTCCCAACGCTTATAGAGCAGGAAAAAATATCTTCAATAATATTAAAAATTAATGAAAAAATTGAATCAGAGGAGAAAAAAAGGGTAGCGCTAGAAGAGACATTTAAATCATTATTGAGCAACCTTATGACTGGAAAGATACGAGTAAATGATATAAAATTTGGTAGTTAGATGAGTAAACTTGGTGTAGAAAGAGGTGCCGTTCAGAATCCATTGATAAAATATGTTGAAGAAATTGGATGGGAATATATTAATCCTGATGAAGCTCTAAGATTAAGGGGAGGTGAGTCTGGACTTATTTTAAGATCTATTTTTGCTGAACAACTGTCTAAATTAAATTCGTTCATGAATAAATCTATGGTGGAAGAACTAATTAAAAAGATAGAAAAGTTACCTCCCAACATTGAGGGAAATCTACAAGCCTGGGAATATCTTAAAGGTGTAAAGAATGTTTATGTCCCAAAAGAAAAAAGAGAACGTAATGTTGAAATAATTAGTAATGATCTAAAAAAGAATGTATTTCAAGTAACTGACGAATTCGCTTATACAAACGGAACTAAAACTAATAGATTTGATGTAGTTTTCTTTATCAACGGTTTTCCTATATTTTTTGTTGAAACCAAAGCATCACACAAAGTAGGTGGAATGGCAGATGCATTAGATCAGGTTAGACGATATCACAAAGAAACGCCAGAGCCACTAACATTACTTCAGGTATATACACTAACTCATCTGATCCAATTCTTCTATTCTTCTACTTGGGGATATTCAATGAAATCGCTCTTTAACTGGAAAGTAGAAAGTAAATCAAAAGATTTTGAAGGATTGGTCAAGGACTTCTTTAACAAAGAAAAATCAATGAAGACAATTTTCGATTATGTTCTATTCACAAGAAAGGACGATGTACTACAAAAGGTCGTTCTAAGACCTCACCAGATGAGGGCTATAGACAAAATAATCGAGAGAGTTGCAAGTAAGACAAAAAATAGAGGCTTGGTATGGCATACTCAAGGTTCTGGAAAGACATATACTATGATTGTTGTTGCTCAGAAAATAATAGAGAATCCCTTATTTGAGAATCCAACTGTTATCATGCTCGTTGACAGGAACGAATTGGAAACTCAATTATTCGGAAATCTAGAATCTGTAGGTTTCAAAGACGTACATGTAGTTGATTCAAAGAGGACCTTGCTTGAACTATTGCAGACAGACACTAAAGGACTGATTGTAACAATGATACATAAGTTTGAAGGTATGCCAAAGGACGTCAATACAAAAAAGAACCTTTTCGTGCTTGTTGATGAAGCTCATAGAACTACTGGAGGGGACCTTGGCAACTACCTCATGGGTGCTTTACCAAATGCGACATACATTGGGTTTACAGGGACACCGATAGATAAGACCTCGCATGGCAAGGGAACGTTTGTTACCTTTGGCAAGGATGACACTACTGGCTACCTTGATAAATATGGGATAGCTGAATCTATAGAAGATGGGACTACAGTTAAGCTCCATTACTCTCTTGCCTCTAATGAGCTATTGCCAGACAAGGAGACATTGAACAAAGAGTTCCTGGACCTGAAAGCGGCAGAAGGAGTAAGTGACATAGAATACCTTAACAAGATCTTGGATAAGGCAGTCAACCTAAAGAACATGCTTAAGAACAAAACAAGAGTAAAAAAGGTGGCCAAGTACATAGCCGAGCATTACAAAAGCTACGTTGAGCCTATGGGTTACAAGGCATTCCTGGTGGCAGTTGACAGAGATGCGTGTGCCATGTATAAACAGGAGCTTGACAAGCTACTACCAAAGGAATACTCGGAAGTTGTCTATAGTCCGGCCCAGAACGACCCTCCAGAATTACAAAAATACTACCTTTTGGATGAGAAGGAGAAGCAAATAAGAAAGGACTTCACAAAACAGGACAAAATGCCAAAAATACTCATAGTTACTGAAAAGCTCCTCACTGGGTTTGATGCACCAATACTTTATTGCATGTATCTTGACAAGCCGATGAGAGACCATGTGCTTCTTCAGGCAATAGCCAGGGTCAACAGGCCATATGAAGATGAGCAAGGTAGGAAGAAGCCATGCGGCTTCGTGCTTGATTTCATAGGTATATTCGATAAACTCGAGAAGGCGTTATCTTTTGACTCTCACGATATAGCAGGCATAATAAAGGATATCGAAGTTCTAAAGGACAAATTCAAGAGTTTAATGGAACACGATGCGAAGACCTACCTATCCATAATCAAAGGTAAAACGCAAGATAAAGCAGTTGAAGCTATACTTAACCACTTCAAGAATGAGGTCAGGCGGAAGGACTTCTATGAATTCTACAACGAGCTTTCGAATATTTATGAGATTGTGTCTCCCGATTCCTTTCTGAGGGACTACATAGAGGACTATGACACCCTATCGAGGATGGTCAAGATCCTGAAGGAGGCATATGAACCAGGAATAGTTATTGACAGGGAATTCTCAAGGAAGACAGCAAAATTGGTTCAAGAACATACGAAAGTCGGTCAGATAAAGTCAAGTTTGGACGTATATGAGATCAATCAGGATACTATAAAGAAACTCGAGAAGAATCAAGCTTCTGATACTGAGAAGGTATTCAACCTTTTGAAGAGCATAGAAAAGGTCGTAACTGAACAGTTCAACAAGAATCCATATCTTATACCAATAGGGGAAAGGGCTGAGACTATCTCTGCAATGTTCATACAGCGGCAACATGATACCAAAGAGACCCTTGAGGATCTGAAAGAGCTTATAAATGATATAAACAACGCAAAGAAGGAGCAGAGTGAGAAAAGGATGCCATCCGATGTCTTTGCAGTCTATTGGGTATTGAGGAACGAAGGCTTAACCCAAGCTGATGACATAGCAAGGCACAGTGGAGAATTGTTTAACAAATATCCCTATTGGAGAACAAGTGAGGAGCAAGAAAGGAAAGTCAAACAGGAACTTTATAAGATTTTGATTACAAATAGTATAAGCAATAAGAAAGCTGTCCAGATAGGGACGAAACTGGTCAACATTCTAAAGAAGGGGGAATGATATGCTTGAAGACGACTTTAAAAAGGAGGTATTCGATTGGGCTAGTGAAGTAGGTGTCAAACCAAAAGAAGTCCATATAAGGAAAATGAGTAAAAAATGGGCAAGTTGCTCAACTAAAGGGCGAGTAACATTCTCATCAGAACTTCTTGAAAAACCTATAGACTTCAGAAATGAAGTAATAGCCCATGAATTATTACATATGAGATACAAAAATCATGATAAAATGTTTAAAGCAGTTTTGAATGCACATCTAGATAAGAAGAATAATGTTAAGATAAAATGATTGGTAAGCAAATATGAACAAGGTGTTAAAATGACTTTTATTTGGTGATAATATGAGAAGGGAAAGAAAAATTAATGCCAGGAATTATCGTTTAGATTCATTTAATATCAAAAACTTTAGATCTATAAACAATTTATCAATGAATTTTCCTGTAAACGATCTAATGATAATCTGTGGTGCAAATAACGTTGGCAAGACAAACTTTCTTAGAGCATTAGACCTATTTTTCTCATTGGATTCTGACAAATTCAATGAAATAGACGATATACCTTATTTTATTTCTGAGGGTTCTAGAGGTGGCGGATATAAGACTACATTTAATGCAATTTTTATTTCAGATTCATTTAGAAAAGTAAAGATTAAAGCAATATTTGAAAAAATAGAAGGTGAAAAACGAGTTACAGTAACTGGCAAGTTAGGCAGACAGAATATAAGAGAGGATAGAATAAGAGATTTCATATCAGGATTTAGATTTATCTTTATAGAATCTAGTAACATTGATATAACAAATACAATTGCACAGATTCTAAATAGTGACGTTCTTTTAACCCTGGCCAATAATAAAAAGAACAAAATTGTCTTAGACGATCTAAACAAATTTATTGAAGAATCAAAAAATTCAGTCAAAAGAATCCAGGATGAAATTACCACAATTATAAAAGAAACTGTTGAAGGGATAGAGGGGATAGATCCAACCAAATGGAAAGCAGAAATATTGTTTCCAGAGTTTAAAAGTCTAAGGGACGCAATTTCTAACTTAGTTGTTTTTACATTGAATGATTCAAATAATAGGGTAATTAAAACCAAGGGAAGTGGTATACAAAGGGTCGTGCTTTTCTCATTGATACAATATATATCTGATAGTTCTGGTAAGAATATCATATGGGGTATAGATGAGCCAGAAGTGTTTTTGCAGCCAGCGTTACAAAAGAAGATGCAGGGCAGAATTGCCGGTCTTGCAAAATCTATACCTATAATAATAACAACACATTCTCATAATTTTATAGACCTAAAGAGTATGGACCATACATACTTATTCGAAGCATCAAAGGTAGAGGCTAAACAATACAAAAGGAAACCAAATCAGACATTCTATGAGTCAAAAACTTTGATTAACTCAAGTTCTGGAATTGAGAAAATAAATCTGATAAAGAGACATTTAGGCATAACAAGAGGAGACACTTGGGAATTGCTGCCTTATAACCTATTAGTTGAAGGAGAAGATGATAAGATGTATATTAATAGTCTTATGGAATTTTATGGAATAGAAAAACCAAACATATTTGTTGCAGAAGGTGCAGACAAAGCAAAAAACTATCTAAATTTTCTTAATGACTATGCAAAAGAGATAAAATATAGGCCAAAAGTTCTATGCATATTAGACCATGATAATAAAGGTATAGAAGTTTACAAATATTTACAGAGTAATTCAAATAAATACGGAAATTTAGAAGTTACGGCAACACATATGCCTAGATTTGATGGGCGAGTATCTGAAGAACACAGATATGAAATTGAGGATTTTCTACCCAAGGAAATGGTTTTAGATGCAGTAAATTATTTCTTATACAAAAAGGGGTATCAAAAACTCGGAGTAGATTCGTTATCAAACAGAACTAATACCGCATATGACAAGAAAGAAATCTTAAATTTACTAAGTCTATTGGCGGTAGTAAAAAACCCTGATCTCAAAGATTTAGACTTATCCAGTCCAGAGATTAAAAAATATCTATGTAAAATTATATGTGATTCATTAAAGATTAATCAAAATAACTATGGGGAGCTGTTAAAACAAAATCAGATAATTAAAAATTTTATTTCATCTATAGCAACTTAATTAATCTAAGTAAGACGAGTAGCCACGCTTTCTAAATACAAGTAGTATCCTAACCGTTATCATACAAATCAAGATAATGGTGTTATAAATGATCAATGCCCATACTGCCCTAGCATGCTTAGTACAAATGGCTCATACAGGGTGCATAAGCATCGTTATTGCAAGTAAACTTTCTGGAACACAAGATTTTCACATTTGATTACTCATTAGATTCTTTGCAGATTCAAGTTCTTTTCTTATCTTGGGGTCCCTAAGAGGTACGATTAACATACTACCTCCATTTCTATTTGCAATAAGCTTGAATCTCCTTATATTGTTTTCCAGCCCCCATCTGCTTGCTTCAGCACCAAGGTAAAGCTTGTATGAATGCCCTTTTTGGTGAGCAGGTATTATTGAGACTATCAGATCATCTTCAGTAGTGCGCTCCCGTGCTATTGTTGTACTTTTTTTCATCGGCATGTTGTAGACCTGTTTTGAGGGGTGGTAAACCAGACATTCACGCCCCTTACTTATTCCAATTTTATGGAACTTATTTAAGGAATTTATGTGCTGAATGGTATAAATTCCTTTACATTTTTGTAGTCATATACTGCCAGTATATTACTATAATTTGTCGTCGTAAAAATATGATGTGTAAAAAATTCAAAAAAACGCAACATGCCGCGCAAAGGGATCTCAATAACAGTTCAAGGTGAACTGTGAACAAGGTCTAAAAAAACGTGCATTTTTCTCTTATATTAGTACTTTGCAGGTCATTTCAAACCGGTGTGGATGCATCCGGCTTGCTTTTATGATCATATCGCCTTGCTTTCTGCAGTGTCTGTCCTAGTGGTTGATTATCCACCTGCAGGCCCTTATCGATAAGCTTTGGATAGTATATGCTCCCTTTTGTCAGCATGCTCTTTATCTCTGCCAGCTCATCTCTTAGTGCCTGCATCTCAGCATTCCTATCTATCTGGCCCCTACGGATTTTCTCCTGATCCAGGTATGCTGAGCACCTGGCACATACCTCTGCATCCGGCTCATTCTTCAGATGGCACCTCCAACACTCTTTTGGTATCAGTTTCGGTTCAGGTATCTTCATCTCCCTGTTTCCCAGCGCCCTTATCGCGCTCTTCACCGTCTGGTCGTTGAGATGGACGTATACATTTGCCATCTCATTGCTAGCCCATCCGAAATACCGGCGCATCACCTCTGGATTGAAATTCTGTCCTGCGAGGAAAGATGCAAAGCTGTGCCTGAATAGGTGCGCATATATACGCCTCCCCTTCAGCTCTGGAATCCTGCATTTGAGGTCGTGCAGCATCTTCTTCAGGCTCATGTAACTCAGCCAGTCCTCTGTTGGTATTCCGTTCTGCAGCTTGACAAATAGAGGTGCCATTGGCTCTGCGTTGCTGCGCATCTGATGGATGTAACTGATGAGATATGTCGGATTCAGCAGTGCTATTGTCCTCTGGCCCGATTTTCCTGTGACTGTTATGTCTACCTCATCATTCTCTATCCTTATGCTATTCATCCTGATCGTCAGTAATTCACCTACACGCAAACCGCTCCATAGCAAACTCAGCAGCGCCTTGTCACGCGGATTCCTGCACTGCCTTATAAGGCTCTCGACATCTGCCTCTGACAGCATGTCAGTGGGCAGCAACGCGTTTTTCACCCTGTCGGGCCTTATGTCCTCGACTATCTTCGGATATGTGCTGCTCTTGAGCAGGAATTTGTAGAATTTGCGCAGTGTCATCTTTATCTTGCCCCTCGAGATGGTCGCTATCGGCTTTCCATCCTTCCGCCTGGCATTGTTTATGGCTATCACTATACGCTCAATATCTGCCTTTGTGGCCCTCTTCGCGTCCTTGTCGCCCAATTCCTTCAGTACAAAAATCAGCTCGTCCAGACGCTTGGCGATGGTCCTCTTTGCCCTGTTCTGCAGCTCCATCCACACCTTGAACTGCAATGCATAGGATTTGTTCGGCTCCTCAAGCTTGTTTATCCGTCTCAGCTGCGTCCTTATCTGTACTTCGCCGTTGTCGATGTATGGATTCTCCATACTGATATTCTGTGCCATTGCCCCTTTATAATAAGGGTGGCCACGGGAGTGATACTCCGACTTACCGAGCCCCGGGAGGGATTTGAACCCCCGACTTACTGCTTACGAAGCAGTCACTCTACCCCTGAGTTACCGAGGCCTATATCATTGCGATATCATTTCCGACTGAGGCTCATGCAAACCATTTATCGTGCTTCAGTGATAAGATTATACCTCTAATAATAAAAAAACTACCTTTCAGGTCAGACTGTGGGAAAATCCCTTTGCCTCAGTTCCAAGCATAATATTTATAAATTGTATTCACATATAAAAGGATGAATCCTATGGATGATCAGGAGCCAGCGGACGATTTGGTTATAGGCTCCGGAGGCAATGGCAAATCCGGCAATGACTCCTATTCCGGTAACCCCAAGCAGCAGGGCCAGCCCACGCCGCACCAGATAATCGACGAAGGGAAGCCGCTTCCTGTAATACCCATAATAGCAATTGCCGTCATACTAGTGATAGGCGGCGCCGCATTCCTTTTCCTGAAGGGCTACATACTTGCGGCCCCGACAACCACTTCAACCTCGACGATATTGTCCAGCGTGAGCCCGATAAGCGGGTGCCAGATAATAGCAAGGTCAGGCAAGTACTTCGTCCCGTCGGACATAAAGACCGCGATACAGGGCGGCGCATGCATAAACGTCTCAGCAAGCAACGTCAACATAGCCTGCGACAACAGCAGGATAGTTGGTTCAGGGCCGTTTCTGATAGTGCCCCCGTTCACCTACGGCATACAGATAATGAACGACAGCAATGTCACCGTGACCGGGTGCAAGATACTCAATTTCTCCTATGGGATATACTCCGTATCTTCCAACGGCGTCGGGCTTTCCAACAACAACGTCTCTCTGAACTTCGTTTCCAACATATACCTGAACAATACCCACAACAGCACAGTGCGCAACAACTACATGTCCAAGGCCTCCAGCACGCAGGGTTCGATGTTCCTCACAAACGGCACCAGCGGCATAACGGTACTGAACAACACGATACAGTACAACAACTATTACGGCATAAACATCAACGCCTCTAACAACACGTTCATAGACAACTTCCTGAACGGGACCCAGTACTCGTTCAGGTGCAGCGTGCCAAACAGCTTCCCGATAAGCAGCAGGGCATCCGGAAACGTATGCGCAAACAGCACCGGCTGCGGCTTCCTGGAGTGCAGGAGCGTCAACATACCTGCGAACATATCCAAGCTGGTGCTATCCAGCAGGATAAGCAGCTGCGGCTCGGTAGTAAACCCCGGCACGTACGAACTTGCATCGGACATAGACATGAGGAACTTCATCAACATATCCAACATACTGTCGGTGCTAACCCCTTGCATAAGGGTTGCATCCAAAAACGTGGTGATAAACTGCAACGGCTTCGGAATATACAACTCCACGGTTGCGGTTAGCTCATCAGGCATCCAGAACGTGACAATCAAGAACTGCAAGATCAACAATGCAGATGTGGGCATTCTGCTGAACGGGGCGACCTCCTTCAGCATACTCAACACCTCGTTCAAGAATGAGGGATACGGGATAGAGATGTACAACTCCAGCCTTAACGACCTGCTCAACGTTACCGTAACATCCGATACGAATGCCGTGCTACTGTCCTCCTCGTTCTCCAACCTTCTGCAGGACGTCAGGATACTGAACAACACATACGGGGTTTACCTCCAGAACAATTCCTACTCCAACACCTTCAACAAGGCGACGATACTGAACAACTCAAAGATGGACGTCTTCGCGACCCAGGACTCCGCAAACATCTCCTACAACCTTATGAGCTCAACCACATGCGGCTACACCACCGCGCAATGGGCCACGTGCAAGCACTTCATAGGGCCTGCAATGGCATATGTGCCGTTCTCCGAGTGCGGGACCATAAGCCAGCCGGGGAACTACATACTGCAGTCAAGCATAGCAAACGGGTACGGGCAGTGCATTCACATCACGGCAAGCAACGTAACCCTCTCCTGCGCTGGCCATGTAGTATCTGCAGGGCCAACAATTCAGGGCCCGGGTATGATGGTGTCGGATGCGCACAACGTAACAATAAACAACTGCGATTTCCTCGCATTCCCGACATCTGTCAATGTAACGCATTCTTCGCTCGTCACCCTTGAGGGGATAGGCTCCCACAATTCGAACTACGGCATCGTGCTCGACAACGTGGAAAACGGCGGCATATACAACAGCAGCGTAAACGCAACTAACAACGCGAGCATAATGCTCTACAACACAAGCAACGTCAGGATAACTAACGCCATAGTCTCCTATGGGCAGAAGCGCAACATAGCGCTGCTGGTCAACAATTCGCAGAACAACACGATAGACAACTCGATAGCGTCGCACAACTACATAGGCATGGAATTGTCGGGCAAATCCTCAAACAACACCATAATGAACAACACGATGCAGTCTGACACAAAGCTCGATTACATGTGCATAGGCAACGGCGGGATAGATTCGGAGAAAGGCGGGATAAACTACGGCACCACCAAGTCTGGCTGCCACTGGCTTGCTGCGATAACCCCGATACATCCGAAGCCGGAGTGCATTGCTGCTTCAGAGCCCAGCCTCCTATACCTGACGCAGGACTACGAGTATACGACAGGCTCGACATGCTTCACCCTGTTCGCAAACACGTCAACGATAAACTGCAACGGCCACACGATAATAGCAACGAGCGGGGGCACGTTTGCCGAATTCAAGAACTCGCAGGATTCCAGGATCGAAAACTGCTACCTCAAGGACTTCGCCGATACAATAACCGCTACGAACTCCACGGTTACCGTATTCAACAACACCGTATACGAAAGCGCCCCCGGAAGCATAGCGATCCACCTCAACGACTCAAGGCTCGGCGTAACCGTGCAGAGCAACAACGTGTCAACCTCGGGCACCGGCATATACCTGTCAAACATAGGCTCGGGATCGCTCGAGGACAATCTGGTAAGCAGGGCGAACACCGCATATTACCTGCATAACGTCACCGCGATGACCATAAAGGGCGACACCGCATATCCTGGCGCCTACTTCGGGCTCATACTGAACGATTCCCTGACCAACATACTGCAGAACAACAACATGTTCTCTTCAGGCACGGGCATCTCCTGCCTGCTCAGGTCGCAGGGCCGCTCCAACAACACCGACCTAGGCAACAACGCATGCAATAGCCAGTCCAACTGCCTTTGGCTGCAAAGCTCATCGCAGCAGTGCCCGTAATCCCTATTTAATACTTTTTTACGTATTGGTATAGGGTGCTTGGATAATGCTATTCAAGGAGCTTGCGGAATACTACGACAGGCTTGAGTCCGTATCCTCGAGGCTGAAGATGATAGAGATACTCAGCGAGCTCATGGGCAAGCTCGACGCCGACGAGGCATCCGCGGCTGTTTACATAACGCAGGGCATACTCCTACCAGCATTCGAGGGCGCGGAGATGGGGGTGGCGGACAGGCTGGTTGAGGAGGCTGCAGCTATAGCTACAGGCTACAGGAAGGAGCAGATAGAAAGCGAGTACAGGAAAACTGGCGACATGGGCCTAGCAGTGCAGAACATAAAGGAAAAAACGAAGCTGAAGGGCATCAGGAGCAGGCAGTACCGCATAAAGGAGATATACGAGGGCATGATGAGGATAGCGGATACCTCCGGGGCAGGCAGCAAGGAGAAGAAGGTGAACATGCTTGCCGACATGATCGGCGCCGGAACCCCTGCAGAGGCCAAATACATCGCTAGGTTCCCCCTGGGCCAGTTGAGGCTAGGCGTAGGGGACTCCACGATAATGGAGGCGCTCTCTGTTGCCAATACTGGGGACAGGAAGTTCAAGGCGGAAGTAGAAAGGGCATACAACATATGCAGCGACCTGGGCCTCGTAGCAAGGGAGCTCAAGGCGAAGGGAAAGCGCGCGATAGAGGACTTCAGGGTTTCGCTCTTCAAGCCGGTGAGGCCAGCGCTTGCCGAAAGGCTGGCCACGGCAGAGGACATACTGGAGCGCATGCACGGCATAGCCGCTGTGGAGCAGAAATACGACGGCTTCAGGGTGCAGGTGCACAAGGACGGCAGGAAGATAAGGCTGTTTTCCAGGAGGCTGGAGAACACCACCGAGATGTTCCCTGATATTGTAAAGGCGGTCGAGAAGGAGGTTGGTGCAGGCAGGATAATATTCGAGGGGGAGGCGCTTGCCTTCAACGAGGCTACATCCGAATACCTCCCGTTCCAGGAGACGATACAGAGGAAAAGGAAGCACGACATAGCGAAGAAGGCCGAGGAGCTTCCGCTTCACCTCTTCGCCTTCGACCTGCTTTACCTGGACGAGAAGGACTGGCTCTCCGAGCCCTACGAGAAAAGGAGGTCGAAGATAGAGGAGATACTGAAGAACGGGAAGCTGATAACCCCTACCACAAGGATAGTAACGAAATCCCCGAAGGAGCTCGACGAGTTCTTCGCCAAGTCGATAGAGAACGGCCTGGAGGGCGTTATAGCAAAGGACCTTGACGCGCCCTACATAGCCGGGGCAAGGAAGTTCTCCTGGATAAAGCTCAAGAGGAGCTACAGGGCAAAGCTCGCGGACAGCATGGACCTTGTCATACTGGGGTATTACCTCGGCCACGGGAGCAGGGCTGAATTCAAGTTCGGCGGGCTCCTGTGCGGCGTGTACAACGAGAAAAGGGACATGTTCGAGACGATATCAAGGATAGGGACCGGGTTCACCGAGGTGCAGATGGAGGAATTGAGGGACAAGCTGAACAGGATAAAGACCAAAGGCAAGCCGGCAAGGGTAGACTCCGTGATAGCCCCAGATTTCTGGGTGGACCCGAGGTACGTAGTGACGGTGAATGCAGACGAGATAACGAAGTCGCCGATGCATACGTGCGGCAGGTCAAAGAACGGGGAAGGAATAGAGATAGGATATGCCCTGAGGTTCCCCAGGCTGGTCGGAGGCGAGCATCCGATAAGGTCTGACAAGGGTCCCGAGGAAACAACCACTACTGGCGAGATAATAGAGATGTTCAAGCTCCAGAAGAAGGTGGGGCTTAAGGAATAGGAGGCATGCACGTTGCACGCAAATAAAAAATATTGGGATCCGGTAAATTTTTTTTACCCAAAGCCAAAAGGATCCGGCAAGTTATATCTGCCTGATGTTTTCTATGGTCTTGGAAAACTTCTGGACGCTTTTTGCTATGTCCTTAAGCCTGGGGTTCAGCCTGTAGCCCAGCCCGTAGCCCTTCTCGGTGCGTATGTGCGTGGGCTGTATCACGTTCAAGTCAAGCGAAAGCTCCCTCAGCGTGATTATGAGCGTCTTCCTGGTGAATTTCTTCTCCAGTACCGCGTACAGCTCCCTTGTCGTCCTGGGGGACTTCTGAAGCAGCAGGGCTATGACTGCGTAGTTCGGCCTGCTGAGCACCTTCCTTATAGCCCATACCTCATCCTTGTCTCTCTCTTTTTTCACCATGGTTACTTATCTCAAATAAAGCTTTAAAAACTTTCGCAGAAACCGAAATTCAACACCGAAACACCAAAACAACATTTATTATAAAAATATATATACTTTTACCTGACTAAACAATAATAATGCGGTATAAACACATAATAATGCAGCTCCCGAACGTTTTATTAAAGGGAATGGCCGAAAGGCGCCAGGGAATCCCTAAAGCGCTGGCAACCGCAGTGCCCTCAAGGCAGGACTACGTCCTTGCCGCAAACAGCTTGCTGGAAAGCGCTGACAGCACTGTACTCGCCTACCTCTGGCTTGCAATGGAGTCCAACCATAACATCATCGTGATAGCGGACAGCTGCGACGCTGAAGGATTCGTCGATTCGCTGTGCACGTTGGTACCGCGGTTCATGACGATGATAGACACGCGCGGAAGGATTGCGGACAGGGGCACCAACTTCACCGATGCCGTTGCCATGAAGCGGATAGGCGATGCGGGCGTCGCGAGGATTATGCAGGAATGCATTCCGGACAGGATCATAGCAGCTCTAGGAAAAGGGGGCATGGACAAAATGTTCAGCTCCTCGAAACTTGGCGTGTCTTTCATAGCATCGGTCCCTAGAGGCGCAATAGGGTACCATGTGGTAAGGGGCCTGTGCAGGCGGCTAAGGGTAAGGCCTGAAAACGCAAACATGCTCGACATATCAATAAGCCTGTCCAGAAACGGGGATAAATACGGCATAACCGCAGTCACGGAATACAGATGGCTTGACAGGGCGGAATTCGGCCTGAAGGGAAACGACTTCATATCCAAGAGGTACAGCAACATCAGGATAATAAAGGACGGCACGCTAGATGCGGTCAACGCAGCGCGCTCAAAAGTGGTTGGGGGCATGTCAAGGTCGCACCTTGCCAGCAATAGCGAGGCTCTTGGGGAATTGGGGAGGAGGGCGAGGTTCCTTGACTCGCTGCGCACCGGCAACAGCATGGGGAAAGAGACAAACCCGATCGGGCTTTATTACGAGATAAAATAGCCATTGCAAAGTGATTAAAAAGGCTAGCAATATAATATTACTGCATATGGCCTTAGTGGTGTAACGGCTGCACGGAGGACTGTGGATCCTCTAGACCGGGTCCGACATGGGCATCTTGGAACAAAAATCAAAAAGCCCAGGGAAATCCCGGCTAAGGCCCATGAAGGCCATTAACAGAATGTTCATGGCCCTAGCAGAATAGCTAAAGTGAGCTATATGGAATTAAGAGATCCTATTTATGGTAGGTTCAAGATCACAGAACCTGTTATAAAAGAGTTACTTAGATGCAAGGACCTTAATAGACTGAAATATGTATCACAGAGCGGTTTAAAGAGCTTCGACATTTCACGTGGAACAAGTTATTCTAGATGGGAACATAGCGTAGGAGTTATGCTACTATTAAGAAAGCTCAATGCCGGTTTAAATGAGCAAGTTGCAGGCTTATTGCACGACTCCTCGCATACGGCATTCTCTCATGTGATAGATTTTGTATTCCAGACCCAGAAAAATGAAAACTATGCCGGAGATAAATTAAAAGAGTTTATAGAAAATTCTGCAATAAGCATGATATTGGGTAGACATGGAATTAGTACAACTTTGATGGGTGATTACGAAGTTCATAATCGCTTCCAATTGCTAGAAAGACCGATACCTGAATTGTGCGCTGACAGGATAGACAATGGATTAAGGTACATGCTATACAGCAAAATCGACATTGATGGTTGCACGGATGATTTGATTGTTAAAAACAATCGTATCGTCTTCAAATCCAGGTTATCAGCAAAAAGGTTTGCAAAGGGATATTTAGACGGGACAAAAAAAGATTGGGGCAATGCAGAAACTGGTTTAAGGGCACATTTTCTTTCAGAGGCAATAAAACGCGGTCTGGAAAAAGACATTATCAACATTTCACAATTTCATACTGATACGGAAAGATCCATAATAAATAGCTTAAAGGCTTCAAAGGATGAAAAAATAAAGCAAGATCTAAGAAGAGTTAATGGTAAACTAAAATTTATTTTTGACAGGGATGGGGATATATATGTAAAGGAAAAAGTACGATATGTAGACCCTATGATTATAGAAAAAGGTAAAACGTTTAGGCTTACTGAAGTAGATATAAAATATAAAAAGGCAATTTATGATATGAAGGAAATGCTAAGAAAAGGATACAAAATCAGGTTAATCAACGTATGATCGGTGCATGACATGAACAAAACACGCAAGGCATGGCCAAGGCCCGTATTTCACAAAAAGCAAAAAATATTTAAACCAACTTTTTTATACTTAAATATGTCTTCTACTGAATCTGGAATTATGGATGGATCATCATGGAAAGCGGAATAAAGCAGAGGGAGAATACTGGAATAGCGGGATTAGACGAAATCCTCGGCGGCGGCCTTGAGAAAAACAAGGTCTTTCTTGTGGCCGGGGAGGTCGGGACTGGCAAGACAATCACGTGCCTGCAATTCATATATGCTGGCTTGAAGAACGGGGAAAATGCGATTTACATGACTGCAGGGGACAAGCCGGAGGACATCCTTGGCAGCGCAAGGGCCATGGGCTGGGACCTGGAAGGGTACATCAGGGACAGAAGGCTTTTCATAATAGACATGTCCCCGTATAGCTTCAAGGTCGAAGTCGGCGGAATGCTCAGCGCAAGGGAAACAATGGAGTACCTCTACAAGCACGTGACCGGCAACAACGTCGAAAGGCTGGTAATGGACTCGCTGGAGCTTATTCCCGCTTCGATAAGCGGAAACGACGTGGAGGAATTGAACTACCTGAGGGATTTGGTAAACCAGATAGAAAACAACCTGAACTGCACCACGCTAATAACCTCCATAATACCGTCAGGGACGAAAAAGCTGAGCATGTTCGGCATACTGGAGCACACGGTAAGCGGGATAATAATGCTGACAATAGACGATGAGAAGTCCCAGAGGCTAATATCCGTCAGGAAAATGAGGGCCGACGGGATAAGCCTGACAAGGCACGCATATGCAATAGAGAAAAACAAAGGGATAGTCCTTGAAGACCTCAAGATGGTGGACACCGGCCCGATGGAAATAGGCAAGAAAATACCTGATTTTTCCTTGGAGGCGCTGCATCATGCAAAGGAGGTACCAATAAACTCCTCATCATACCATGGGAAATGGCTTGTTGTCGTATTCTACCCGGGGGACTTCACGTTCATATGCCCTACGGAGCTGGAGGAGCTTGCGGACAACTACGACAAGTTCGTGTCGCTGGGCGCGGAAATAATAAGCATAAGCATGGATACCGTGTCATCGCACAAGGCGTGGTATGACGCCTCGCCAGCAATCAAGAAGATAAACTATCCCATGGGATCCGACCCAAACGGTGAGGTATCCGGATTATTCGGCATATACAAGCAGGGCAAGCCCGTGGCAAGGGCCACATTCGTCTTCGATCCAGAGGGCCTTCTGGCAATGATGGAGATAAACGAGGACAGCGTCGGCAGGAGCACGGGCGAGCTACTGAGAAAATTGACTGCGGCCAAATACGTTATGGAGCATCCCGGGGAGCTATGCCCTGCCAGCTGGCAGCCCGGAAAACAGACACTGAAGCCAAAGCCTAATTAATGGATGCCTCAAAGTATATTGCAGCATCATGCAGCAATCTGGTGTTTGTTTGATAAAAGATAGGCTTATCGAAGCGAAGGCGGTGAAATACGGGTCATTCAGCCTCGCGTCTGGGAAAAAATCAAGTTACTACGTGGACGTCAAATCTGCGCTGACCGATCCCGTGCTTCTGGATGAGGCAGCATCTGAAATATCGAAAAGGGTTTTGTCCAGGAAGATTGCAGGGGTGGAAACCGGGGCTACACCCATCCTGGTCGCGACATCGCTAAAATTGGGAATACCATTTGTCATCATAAGGAAGGAGGGGCAGGCGCACGGCATGGAAAGGCAGTTCATAGGAGAGGTATCACAAGGCGAGGAGATAGACATGATAGAGGACGTTGTGACAACCGCCAGGAGCGTTTCCAGGGGCGTGGACATACTCAGGAAGAGCGGGGCCAGGGTCACCAGGGCAATATGCATCGTCGACAGGGAGGACTCAGGCAGGGATCAGCTGCGCAGGAAGGGCGTTGAACTGCTGGAGCTGGTCAGGATATCTGATTTGGTAAGCAACCAGAAGGGATAATCTACCTCTTAGGCCTGGAAAGGGGAACGCCAACTTCCCTATTTCTGCTTCCCATGCCCGAAACTACATGTCTTCCTTTGTGGCTTTCCTTATGGATACGCTCAACGTGACAGAATTCGGGTTATACAGCTTCATCTTGAACTTGCCATACCTTATCTCCACGACATGCTTTGCCGGAAGGACTGTGCTTTTATTCTCATCCATAACATATCACCAAATACCTGATTTACTTCTCTGTAAACATTCTTATTAATTTTGCAGTGCGGCACGTTAACCTTAGCCACGTATTGCAACCAAATGAATTGTTATAAGTATTTAAATGTTGATTATTTATAGTAAATTGGTCTTGATGATGGTAAGTTTCGGCTATGAATGCGGAGTATGCGGCGCAGAATTCGATGACCAGATATCCCTGGCGGAGCACATAAGCGAAAATCACCCAAATGTGGATGTGGGCGACTTCGAGTGCTCGGTATGCGGTGCGAGATTCGAGACAAAGGAGGAATTGTACGCGCACCTGAAGAGTGCTCACCCGGGATGAACCGGTCCTAGACTTCCGGGTTAGTGTTATTTTTCCTTGCGTTGTTTATTGGAGAAATGCTTTCAGGTATTATTGCTATAAATAATAGCAGGATAAATAAATTACTAAGGTGGCCCGATGGTTGAGAAAACCCATGAAAAGCATAGAAGCCAGCACAGATATACGCCAGAAATAGGTAAGGCAAAGACAATCGGATATATAGAAACTGATTTCAACACAATATCTAGCAATCCAAGGCTCTTTAACAAGAAAAGGGTTAAATTCGTAGGTAGAATAGAAAAGATTCATAAATCAATGATGGTTCCTTATCAGAAGAACTCAATTGAAGACAAATTACCTTTAATTGGAAGCACCGACAGATTTGTGTCTGGAATATATTTAAAGAGGTCAGTATACAAACCTACGTTATCTATTGATTTGAAAGACACAAGTGAATCAGAAAGAAAAAGGTATGTTAGACTCATAATTGAAATTTCCAAAGTGGGCAAGGATTCTTTTGAAAAAGCCATCGCACTTAAACCTGGCGATTCATTAGAGGTAAAGGGGATTGTAAGCGCCATTAAAGAATCTGGGCCCGCAGTTGAAACTGTAATTAAGGACGGTCCTAACAAGGGTTTGAAAGCGCTTAGAAGTGGTGGAAAATGGGTCGAAGGCAGCCCGTCAGTTTCAGTTATTGAATACAAGGTGCTTGGCAGAGATTAAAACAGTATCAAATGGTTGTGTAATAACTACCAGTCCGTCATGTCATTTTTCCTGCTTTGACGGGGCGGTAGCAACCACGAAATTGAGCTGACGGACACGGGCTAGCGTGGCCAAAAGGTGCTGTTTTGGTAATATCTTAATATTGTCCCCTAAGTAGGTAGTATATCACAATAAAAAATCTATCCTCTCTAAATTCTATTTTTCTTGTAAAGCAGTATATCCAATTCTGATGAATCAATAACCTCTCAGGTATTCATAAACCTCTTCCCTGCTTTTAAACAACAAGAGTATTATTTTATCCTCTTTCTCTAAGATTTGATAAACTAATCGCCTGTTTTCTATTCTTATTGAATAAACATCTTTCATATGATGTAACTGATCTCCTAACTTTGTTGAGCTTGCCAGCAGTTTTGCTATGTCATCTATTCTTTGCTTGGTTTTTGCAGTGACCTTTTTGACATCTTTCTCAAATTCTCTAGCTTGCTCTATTTCCATAAAATCAGATTAGGATATGGTGTATTTTGTGGTCTTTTCCTTTCCTGATTTTATATCTTTTAGCATTTTTTGCACAGCATTTGCATATAGCTCCTCTTCTGTAAGCTTGTGTATCCTATCGAATTCAAAAAGTGCCAGCCTTATTGCCTCAGTTTTAGTTTTGGCGTAGCCGTCTTCGAGCATCTTGTCTACCACTTCGGCCACGTAACCCTTAAGCTCTATATTGATATTCGGCATAACATTACCTATAATAATTTAATAAGGAATTATTATAAATACTTTTCTATAAAATTCATGCCTGCAGCCTGACGGGGGCGTTATCTATCGTTTAAGATCGGTGTAAGACATATATCGTTTGATATAGACCCTTAAAACAGTCTGTCTCTCAGTTTATTAGATGCGGGCGTTTTGCTAAGAATACCCACAATATTTTCTAAATTTTTATCATCTATAATAAATACCATCAAATTGAATAGTCCCAGATAAAGTTCTAAAAGTATATGTGGATCAGAGAAATCTCCACTCAAACCTGTCCCTGCCTCTCTTCTTACAGCAATTTTCTTGATTTTCTTGTAGCTAATTTTCATATTTACTTTGCCTTGTTTTGAATCAAGAAATTCACCGTATATAAAATTTGGGGTGAATACCAAATTATAGTGGGCATATCCTTTATGCTCTTTTGATGCTTCATATACTGTTATTAATAAATCTGGAACTAGCTTACCTGTATTGTAACCCCAAGCAAAATAAGCATCTTTTATAGTAGCTATTACCTGCTCGTTACTCAAATCTTTCGAGAAGTCTATACCAAAGAGCGACATACCGAATCACACTATAAATCGTATTAAGGTTTTTTAAAGTTTTTGGTGGGTTCTCTCAAAATATGGACTATATTTGAACACGCTCTAGACGACAAGGCTGATTGACGGGGGCGAGATTTGAACTCGCGATCTCTAGATTTCTCGTCATAGCATAAAGCTCGTCACTCATGGTGCTAAGCACATGAGTCTAGCGCTCTACCAGGCTGAGCTACCCCGCCGATATTCCAAAACAGCTGCCATATTATTTAGACTCAATATTATTAAATAAGGTGGGAATCGGATTACGTCAGTATTGCTGCATCAGCTTTAATTCTGCTATCCTCCCGTCGCCAAACGGGTGCAAAGCACTGACAGCATTGCATTCCCTGCAGTTCCTGCAGCCACTACCAACTACGTATTCGCCCTCCTCTGTTATCCAGCACCCGCACCTTAGCATCAGTCCGGCCATGTCAAACACCATCAGTCAATCAAGTTGCCTCTCAAGGTCCTCCTTCAGCAGCTCAACGCTTGTTATCAGAGCTAGAAGTATGGAGGTTATCGTGAGGTTTACCAGAATTATGCTGAATAGGAAGTGGCTGCTCGAGAACACAAGTGCCAGTATGGCCGTGAATACCGCTGCTATGCTGATTATCATCGGGTAGATGGCCAGTCTCGCCACAATGTCTATAAGCTCCTTCGGCATTCTGTGCTTGTTGGTTATCGTTGCCTCCTTCATCTTCTCGTATATGGTACCTGCGAAAACCGCGCTTATGCTCGTTGCTGTTACAAGGGATTCCCCTATTGCAATCATCAGGGCGGTATCGCCCCTGGGTATCCCGTATGAGCCATAGTATGTGAACAAGGCGAGTATTACGAAGAACACCATGTACCTTGCCCTCATCTTCAGGTACTTCGATTTTGTCCCGATGTAGCTGTATATAGCGAAAATCAATATCAGTATTGAAACTATCACCCCTATGAAAGTGACGAACGGGTTTCTTAACGATACGAGCACCAGGTCGAGCAGTATGAACGCGCCGATTGTCTCAAGCTGCTTGCTGGACTTGATCCTCTCCTCAAGATAACCGCTCCTGTTAATTGATTTTGTCATGAACAAACCACCTTATGCAAGCAATCCGGATCCTAATAATCCCTATTATTCGGAAAGGGCAACCAAGCCTTGCCGCCCATCCTGTTTAGTTAATTCTAGGACTAAAAATATATAAAATGATGCAATGGTATGGGGTTGCATCGCAGGAAAGAACGCCGAGAATCAGAAGAAGCTACTTTTCCGAAAGTTGGTGCATAGCAGAAATGAAATAGATGATGCGATCGCCGGGATTTGAACCCGGGTTTTTGCCTTTCATCTTGGCTTTTTGATAAAACTTTTTTTTTCAAAAAGTTTCAATGGAGGGGCAAAGTCCTACCAGGCTAGACTACAATCGCATTTAATCTATAGAATAGAAGGCAAATTTATATAATCATAGCAGAACCCCTGAGAAGCGCATAGTCGCTCCGGAGCGCATCGGCGCGCCTGGCGCATATTGCGCGCTGCAGCGCCGCGTTGTTTATCTGGTCTTGGATGCCGCTATTATTATTGCCGCGGCGCCTAGTTTCGTACCCCGCCTCTTTGCCTCATCCATGGCCTTTACGGTGTATTCGGTTATCCTGTCGGCCATTATCGCCTTGAGGGCGGCTGTCGCCTCGCCATTTCCCTCGGCCATTCCGGCAAGATCCAAGACCTCATGCCAGTCGCTTCTTTCCAGGACCTCCTGCGCCTTGCTCTTTATGCGCCTTGCTACACGCTGCCTTTCCACTATATCGGCTATCCCCAAGCCGTATGCGAATCCCAACAAACCCCCTGACTATATTATGAATTTTCTAGTATTTATACATTACTGGCCTACGACGACAAAAATCTGCAAATTTATCACATCATTTGGGATTATTTGTCTTTTTGCAACAGCCTGTTCAGCTCGCCGCCGTCTATATTCAGCCTGTGCCTGGCCATTATCCTGTTGCGCATGTCGCCTATGCTTGCGCCTGCATTTCCTTTCCTTTCCTTTTCCACAAGCTTTTCCAAATCCCTTCCCTTTATTCTGATTAGGTATGCCTTCTTAAGCTTGTCATCAATCTCTTTGCTGTCCTTCGCGGCTATCTTTATAGCTTCGTCTACTGCCTGCTTTGTGAGCTTTTCTTTCACGTACAAATCGAATATGTGCACCATTGATTCGTCGCTCACATTGTCGACTTCAACGCCCTGCCTTCTGAGCTCAATAAGCTTCTGTATGAGAACATTCGCAACGAACTCCGGATCCGCATTGCTCTTGCCGACTATGTCCTTGAACAATTGCAATCGCGGCGATAGTATGAGCTGCTCGGCAATACTCGGATTCTTGACAACGGATCTGATGTAAGATTGCTCCTTATCCACATCCGGCGCGTTTTCAGCTGCGATTTTCCTGAGTTCGCTTGTGACGAATATGGGCTTTACGTCCGTTTCCGGATACATCCTCGATCCTGTCGGAAGCGGCCTAAGGAACCTTGATGTATAATTCTCGTTGTCATGTGCCACCCTTGTTTCCTTGGGAACGCCTTTCATGGCGTAATCGGCCCTCCACTTTGCGAGCTCTGCCGCCCTCGCCGCGCTGTTGCCCTTTCCTGCCACGATTATGAACGAGTCGTTTTCCGAAATGCCGAGGCGCTTCCTAAGCGCGTTTGTCTCGCCACTGCCGAACCCGTATTTACTCAAATCCTCGTCGCTGTGTATTATTCCGTGAACGCCAGCCATCTTCGAATAATCGCTTATCTCGGTGCCAAGCCTCCTTTTCGGATTTATCTCCATTCCCAATAAACCCCTGAATCCCTTGAGTGCAAGCGCGAATACCTTTCCGTCCTTGAGGTTGTGTTTTATGACTTCGACTTCCGTATCGCCGAATATGTCGGTTACTTCGACAGGCTTGCCCACGCTCGCCTTTGCATTGGTGAGTTTTTCTTTTATTGTTATCAGGTTCTCCTGCCTTTTTATCTCGTTCTCAAGGAAGCTGTCTATCGATCCCAATTCCTGCATTCCCTTTATCTCCACTCTCGCGCCCTCTTTTATCGACATGTTGACGTCCTGCCTTATGGAGCCTATGCCCCTTTGAACGGATCCTGTGAGCCTGAGCAGTGTGCCTATGTATAGCGCTACCTCCTTTGCCGTCTTTGGATTTGGTATGCTGGGATCTGTATCTATCTCTAACAAAGGTATGCCGAGCCTGTCCGTGTTGTATATTACCGATGAGCTTGAGCTTGACACTATGCCGCTCGATTCCTCCTCGAGGAACATCGACGGTATGTTTATTTTCAGGCCATCAACTTTTATGCTGCCTTCTATCCCTATCATCACGGTCCTTTGGAAGGCGCTGGGATCGCTCCCGTCCACAACCCCCTTCCTCATCGGCTGCAATTCGTCTATGAGCTTCATGCCCATTGAAGATGCAACTGAAAGCGCTATGCTTAATGCATCCGCATTCATCATGTGCGGCGGCTCCTCATCCACGTCTACAAGGCATGTGTTGTACTCGAATATGTTGTAGGTGAAGCTCCTGTTCTTGCCCTGCTCGAATTCAGCAGATACGTCTATCGAGCCGAGTTCGCCTGCCACAGCCCTCTGGGACCTTGAAACGGATGCCTCCGGCTTTGTCGATTTATCCAATATGTTGGTGCTGCAGGAGCAGAAGAGCTTCCTCGAAGTGGCAAGCCTTTGGTGTATCTCAAGGCCGCACATGAAGCCCATTCTCCTGTAGCGGTCTTCCGCATTGCCTGTTTCCTTTGCCTGATTTGATTTGGCCATGGATATCATATCAAGAATTCATCGAACCTGCTCCTTTTCTTGAGCTCCATTTTCAGATCCCTGTCAAGCAGTTGCTTTGCCTCATTCTTGTCGAAATTGCCAAGGAGCCAGCCCAGCTTCACCAATGCAACTTCGGGGAGCATGTCCTCGCAATACACGACACCCAATCTGCTGATCAGCCTCAAATTCGTGTAAACGTTCGCGTTGACCCGCCCGTAAAGGCACTGCGACGTCATTCCCACTATGACGCCCTTTCCTATGGCATTCTTTATGTGGCCAAGCCAGAGTAGCTTCTCGTGCACGGTAGATGCAGGAACATGTCCCAAGCCCGTGCCCTCTATTATGATGCCCTTGTATCCCTTGCCAACGTAGAAGTCTATTATTTCCGGGTCGGAATTCGGGTAGCTCTTTATGAGCGCTACCTTGCTTTCGAACTTCAATTCGGCGCTTACCTTTATGCGCTTGTCCACCATTTTGTTGTAAGTGTTGTTGTACTCTATCCCCAGATCCTTGCTCACGTAAGCTAACGGCCTGTCGTTCATGGACCTGAACGCATCCCTTCTTGACGTATGCATCTTCCTTGCCCTGGTTCCGCGTATGAAGGCGCATTTGTTGTCGGAACTCGTAGCATGCATGCATATGCCAACCTCAGCTATGTCAGACTTCGCGGCTATCTGAACAGCGCTTGCCAGGTTGAAGAACGCGTCGCTCGAGCCCCTGTCGCTGCTTCTCTGCGCTCCGGTCACAACGACCGGTGCATTGAGGTCGTGCAGCATGAACGCCAAGGCAGATGCTGTGTAATGCATCGTATCCGTTCCCATAGTAACTACAACGCCGCGTGAGCCGCCGTTCAGCGCCTTTTCAACTTCCTTTGCCATTGCCTGCCATTCCAGGTAAGACATGTCCTCGCTTGCTATGCTGAAAAGGTGCTTCACTTCGACGTTGGCTATGTCTGACAATTCAGGGACTTCGTAGAGCAGTTCGGACGGCTCTATTAGCATATGGACGCCTCCGGTCTTGTAGTCTATCTTGCTGCCTATGGTCCCTCCGGTGTAAATCAGCGTGACCTTCGGAAGGCCCTTCCTGACGCTCACATCCCTTTTGGGAAATACGAGCTTCGTTCCAGCGCCAATCCTCTTTATCTTAGCGCCTTTCGAGTAGTCTATCCCTATGTTGTAGCCGTTGTCCAGCTTCACTATTATCGAATCGGGGCTGCCTGCCTCCGTGCTGGGCATGAGCTCACCTTCCACATCCAAATTGTCGGAGCTGACGGATATCCTGTCGCCGGTTTCTATTCTGTTCGCCTTGAATAACTTCAGCAGCTCATCGGAATACACTCACACACCCGTTGCATACAACACATTTGCAGATGCAGAATTTATAAGCACATTGTGCATGGAGCCCATCTGCATTTCATTTTCATCCTTTGCGATTACGATCTGCTTGTAGCTTTCGTTCCTGCCGTTGAACGATTTATCGTTGCGCTCCGTTATTATTACATCAAGTTTTTTGCCTATAAACCTATCGTTTAGCTCGTGCTGCACAGATCTCACTACGCGCGACAGCCTGTTGCTTCTGCTGTTTATCGTCTCGCGCGTGTTCTGGACCATTTTCGATGCCAATGCATGCGGCCTTGCGCCGAATCTTGACATGTTGGTAACATCTGGTTTTGTCCTCTTAACGAAGGATAACGTTTCCCCGAACCTGCTCTCTGTTTCTGTGGGAAATCCAGCTATTACGTCCGTTTCTATGGTTATGCCTGGTATCCTGCTTCTTAGCTCCTTCACGTAATTGTCGAATTCCTCTACCGTATAAGATCGTTTCATGTCCTTGAGCACGCCGTTGCTCCCTGATTCTATGGGTATGTGCACGAACTTGTAGAACTTGCTTCCTTTAAGCGCATCGGCAAACGCGTCGAAGTGCCTGTGCAGATGCTCGGGGTTCAGCATGCCTACTCTTACTTTGAAATCGCCATCCATGTCGGAAATCCTTCCCATAAGCTCCGCTATGCTGGTTCCTCTGTCCATTCCGTATGCGCCCATGTCCTGCGATGTGAGCTGTATCTCCTTGGCTCCCATATTCGAGCTGTTCTCTATTGCCTTGAGTATCAGCTTTTCGGAAAAGCTGTTCAGGCGCCCCCTTGCGAACTTGGTCTCGCAGAAGGAGCATGCGCTAAGGCAGCCATCACTTATGCCTATCATCGCAATCACGCTGTTAGAAGGTTCATAGAGCATTAGCCTGTCGTTCCTGCTATACGAGTTGAGTATTGCCTTCGAGCCGTTTGCAGCTACCGAGCCTATGCTCCCTATGTTCGGCGTGGTCACTATGCTTGCATCTGGGGCGTATTTCTCTATGAGATTTTGGTTTGCGCCGGCCATGCATCCTGTCACGACTAAGCGCTTCCCCGAGCCGCTGAGCCTGTTGAGCTTGTAGAGTATCTTCTGCGAGGTGGCGCTCTTAACCGTGCATGTGTTTACTACAACAACGTCCGCCGCGGCCTCGCTGCCCACAAGCTCAACACCGCTTTTTTCAAGCACCGAGGATATTATCCTGCTGTCTGCCTGGTTCAGCGTGCAGCCATAGGTCTTCACGTAAGCCTTCATCATCTCTACCAATACGGATTAACTAATAAGAATATAACAATTCTTATATATCATTATCCTAATAAACCCTTATGACTAAAGCCGTGGTACGTTTGCCTACGTTTGTGGATATAGAAACGCCTTATTCTGCAAGGACACCCAAGGGTGTCATCAAAAACATCAGGTATACGAGGGCGTGCGTGAGGGACAGCATACTGAGGGGGGAAATACCGTTCGCTTCGCACATTTTTTACACGCAATCTGGCATACTTGACGACAACTCCCCCGCTGAAAGGCAGAAAGGCATAATGGCCGGAAAGATGATGATAGAGAGGCTAAATGCCACAACTGTAGTTTATACCGATCTTGGCATGTCGAAAGGCATGGAATTGGGAATAGAGATGGCCAAGAAAAGCAGGCGCAGAATTGAATACAGAAGCTTGGGAAAGGGATGGGAAAAGAAATTCCTGAGAAATGAGAAAAACCATTCCCAAAACGGCATATGGTAAATGCCGGACAGGGAATTGCAAAGTTTTAGAGAAAGGCTTTTAATCTCTCATAACAGATAGTCTAGGTTACAAGGTGCATTTATGACATTTCTATGCGAAAGGTGCAAGAGCGAGATATACAAGTACGAAGCGTGCAGCTACTGCAGCAAGAAGATATGCAACAACTGCATCAAGAGCTCGATGCGGGTCCAGAAGACGACAAGGCTGGTGATATGCAAGGACTGCTGGGGAAACACGAAGAAGAGGAACGCATTCAAGAACAGGAGAAAGGAGGTAAAGAGCATAGAGGCCCATGAATGATCGTTCATGATAGTGACTTTTTATGCTGGACATAAAATCCAGGGAGCACGAGATACTCGGGTATTGGGCGGAGCACAGGGTAGATGAAAAAGTAAGGCAAAAAAACTCAAAGGGCAAAAAGTTCTACTTCCTCGACGGGCCCCCCTACGTGACCGGGGAGCTGGGTGCGCACCACATATGGGTCGAGACGATAAAGGATATTGTCCTTAGGTACAAGAGATACCGTGGCCTGCATGTGCACGACAGGGCGGGATTCGACGTGCATGGGCTTCCAATAGAGGTGAAGGTCGAAAAGCTCCTGAATGTGAACTCAAAATCCGACATAGAAAGCAGGCTCGGCGTCGAGAAGTTCGTGATGGCGTGCAAGGACTATGCAAAAGAGCAATCGAAGGGCGCGATATCCACATACCTGAGGTTCGGATCGTCGCTCGACTTCAACAGCGTCTACATGCCCTACGAGAATTACTACATCAGCAAGGGATGGGGGATATTCAAGGAGATTAGTAGGAAAGGGCTGCTGTACAAGGATCTTACTCCTTTGGCATACTGCCCGAAGGACGAAACTGTACTGTCAGCTCAAGGGCCGGAGGTGGAATACGAGGACGAGACCGATGCGTCAATATTCGTTAGGTTCAAGGTGGATGTCAAGAGGAGCAGGAAGGCGAAGATCAGGCTTCCCGACAACACGTACCTGCTTGTATGGACTACAACTCCATGGACATTGCCATCAAACGTCGCGATAGCTGTGAATCCCAAGGAATTATATGTCGTCATGAGGTCCGGGGCAACGCACTACATAATGGCAAAGGAGAGGCTTGATGCGTTTGTGGAGCAGGCGAACATCAATGCGGTGCTGAACGCTGAATTTTACGGCAGCGAGCTTGAGGGCATATACTTCACCAGCCCGCTGGAGAACGAGGTGCCAAAGCAGAAGGAGCTCGCGGAATACCACAGGGTGATACTGAGCGAGAGCTTCGTTAACGTCAAAGAAGGCACGGGCGTCCTCCATGTCGCGCCAGGCCACGGGCCTGAGGACTACAAGCTGGGGAAGCAACACCGCATGCCTACGTTCTCGCCAATAGACCAGCATGCGAGGTACACTGAAGACGCTGGCACATTCAAGGGGCTGAAGGTGCCTGGCGAGGCGAACGCCGCTGTGCTTGAAAAGCTGAGGGAAAGCAAGGACCTTCTCCTTCAGGGGACAGTGAGGCACAGCTATCCCCACTGCTGGAGGTGCCACAGCAAGCTGATATACCGCGCAACAGAGCAGTGGTTCGTTAGCGTGCAGAAGATGAAGAAGAAAATGCTAAGGGCAAACTCAAGGATAGTATGGCATCCAAGCGCCGCATCGGAATGGTTTGCCGACGCGGTAGAAAGCTCCCCCGACTGGTGCGTTTCGAGGCAGAGGTACTGGGGCGCCCCGATCCCGATATGGGTGTGCGATTCCTGCAAGGAAATGGAGGTGCTCGGCTCATCGACGGAGCTGAAGCAGCGCGCAGGGCTGGAAAAGGAGCTGTTCGACCTGCACAAGCCCTATGTCGACAAGGTCACCTTCAGCTGCAGGAAGTGCAGCGGAACCATGTCAAGGGTGCCTGATATATTCGACGTATGGTATGATTCGGGTATATCCCATACGGCAAGCCTTACTGACGCGGAATTCGACAGGCTGTTCCCAGCTGACTGGATAACCGAGAGCAGGGACCAGATAAGGGGGTGGTTCAGCGTGCTGCTCAGGACCAGCATAGCAGTATACGGCAGGGCGTCCTTCAAGCGAGTAAACATAGGCGGCATGATAAAGGACGAGCTGGGGCAGGAGATGCACAGGCACCTCGGCAACACAATATCGGGCAACGAGCTTCTGGACATAGTATCTGCCGACGGGTTCAGGCTCTGGTGCTCAAGCCATCCCAGGTGGCTGGAGCTCAAGCTCAAGAGGGACGAGCTGACCGAGGCCGACAGGAACATAATGACACTCTACAACATAGCGGAGCTGGTCAAGGAGTTCGCCATCCTTTCAGGCAACGACACTAGGAAGCAGAGGAAGCCCTCATTGGCCAGGATGCAAAAGGAGGAGCGATGGATAGTATCGAGGCTAAACACCCTAATAGGCTACGCAACAGCAAACCTCGATGAGTACCACGTCGACGATGCTGTGAAAGAGATAAGGGAATTCGTGCTGGAGGATTTCAGCAGGTTCTACCTCAAATTCGCCAAGCAGAGGGCAGAGCTTGCGGGGAAGGCGGAGCTCAGGAGGCTATCGGTAGTAACCGCATACGTGCTCAGGCAGACGCTCATACTTTCATCCATAATAATGCCGTTCGCGTGCGAATACATATACAAAGAGCTGTTCAGCGCAGATAACAGGAGCATATTCATGGAAAAATGGCCGAGGCAGTCCGCGGCGCTAGTGGACAGCGACCTGGAATCCGACTTCAAGGTCCTGAAGGACGCATCCAAGGCAATACTCTACCTGAGGGAGCAGCGGAACTCGAAGCTCAGGTGGCCGGTAAGGGAATCTGTAATAGAGACGAACGACGATGCGGCTATAGCGTCGCTTGAGAGGATGTCCAACCTTCTGGGCATGTACACCAACTCCAAATCCATAAGGATAGTCAAGGGCACCGCATCCTCCAAGGAGATAAGGCCCATATTCAACAGGCTGGGCCCTGAGTTCAAGGGGCATGCGCAGGCGATAGCTGATGAGCTGAGGAAGCAGGACGCAGGCATCGTCGAGAAGTCAGTCGAGGAGAGCGGCTACTACAGGCTGCACACCGGCGAGGGCGCATTCGACATAAAGCCGGAGCAGTTTACAATAATAGAGCGCGCCTCAAAGGGAAGCGGGATAACTGCAAAGGCCGGCAACGCCGAGCTGTACGTGGATGTCGATACGGAAATGTCCGAGGAGCTGAAGGAGGAGCTTGTAACGCGCGAGGTGATAAGGAGGATACAGATGATGAGGAAGGAGAGCGGCCTCACCAGGCTTGACAGAATAAGCGTATACGCGAGCGCCGATGCAACAGTGAGCAGGGTGCTTGAGAGGAACATGGGCACCATCAAAAAGATAGTCAAGGCAAAAGCCGTAAAAATAAACGCCGGATTCCCGAAAGACGCACCAAGCATGTCGGTGGAGGTGCTCGGGGCAAGGATAAGCCTTGCAATAGCAAGGTGACTGGCGCGCCCAGGCATTCTACCTTATCACTAATTAATTTGTTCAGTCCATAATAACACAGGACCTTCTGGTGTTTTGCAATGGAATCCGATGTCGAATCGTACAGCGGCGACAGCTCCTACAGGTACGTGGACAGGCTGATAAAGGGGAGCGGCTCCGAGCTAATGATTATATCCCCGTACATAAGCGGCTACTACGCGAGACTGCTCGTCAAGAGGGCAGGCAGCGTGCAGGTCCGGATAATAACTTCGGAAAGCTCCATCGGGAAGAACAAAAAGCTCCTGGGCAGGCACCTCTCAAGCGGCATAGGCGCGTACATGAAGGCGCTTGCATTCGTGCTCCTGCTCGATTTCATATCAGCATATCTGGCTTTCGGCTATACGACCGCAATACTGAGCGCGATAGTGGTGATACTTGCCCTGGCTACTTACATGAAGCATGCGAAAACGGAATCGAATCTTCTTGTAAAGGTTCCCAAGGGCAGGTTCATACACGAGAAGATGTACATAAACGGCGATACGGCGATAATAGGAAGCGCGAACCTCACCTATAGCGGAATGCACAGGAACATAGAGCACATAGAAGTGATAAGGGAGCCTTCAAGGATAGGCGAGCTGAGGGGCCATTTTGAGTCTCTTTGGGGCAAAATTAACTAGTAAATATTCATTTACAACGCTCAAAAACCGCTAGCGAAAGCTTTTTAGAGCTTTATTGGCAAGTTTATTATTAATTAAGGTAGGGAAATTAGGAAAACAGTGAGATATGTGGGATCACAAATCAGTGATAAAGGGAAGCTTTATTCAAACAAGGGTAGAGTTATCTTTGTATCAAGTCCAGACGGTTGCCCAAGGGTAAATCTTACTAATACAAGCAAAAATGCAAAATTCAGAGATGATTTCTCAAAGGGATTAAAGGTATCAAAGTCTTTTGCTAAAATGATATTCAAGTAATCAATTTTCAGGCTTTAATCCTCTTATATCAGTTTTATACTTCTTTCGTTCTTTCTTTATCCTACCTGTTTCTTCGTAATCTATTTTGGGTGGGTAATTTAATTTATATTCTTTTATTAGTATTTCTTCTTGTATCGAATAAACGTTATCAAAACTTCTAAAACAGAATTCACCCAAAAGTAATGAGGTTATTATTACCGTTCTATTGATTGTTCCAATATTCATCAATGCGAAGTTTTCAATTGCGGTCTCTAAATCACCATCATTAAATATTGGTAAATATAAAAGAATTCCTTTAGGGTTAATTGTGTCATCGATTAACAAATATTTATTAATCTGAAATGGTGTATTACTGACTATATCTCTTAACACTTTTTCTCTATTAATCTTAAATTGTTTACCGTTTACTATATCTTCAAATATAGCTGCAATATACCTGATCGGTAAATAATTCATTGATATTGTAATTCTTTTTATAGCTCCTCTTTCTTTTAACCTATAATATGAATATTGCGATCTACCTTTATCAAAACCATATATGTTATCTATTTCTGTGAAATCAATCTTTCCATTCTTCCTTAATTCTTTTAAAACTGCGTACTCTCTTGAAAGTAATTCACTTTTAATATAATCTATAAACTCGTTTCGGATTGGTATATATCCGTAATCTTCAAAAACAGGGGCAGCGTTCCAAGTTGCACGATAATCAAATTTTTCTCTTAGTTCGATTAAAAGAAAACTTATTTCTTCTATACTCTTTGCAAGAGCATACATCATCAAATCAAAATCTCCTTTTGTCAAAAAGGCTAGCTGAATTCTTACATCATTAATCAATACACTTTTTAGTTCTTCTGTTTTAGGAAATTCATCTAAAAACTTTACAGTTATAAGAAATTGAATATACCCTAATTTTGTTATATCAATTTCTGCCATATACTTTATTCCATATTTTTTTTCTAGTTTTTTGACCTGCAAAGATACTGCGGTCTCTTTAATACCCACCATTCTTCCGAGTACAGACATAGATATTCTTCCATTCATGCTAAGTGCAGTAAGTAAAGTAGATTCGTGTTTGTATCTTTTCACATCCTTTGTTACATTTTCTAAAGTTTTTTGACCTGCATCTAAAATCGGTTGTTCCATCAACGACTCTGTAGCAATCTGCTGTGAAATGTTCCTTGGTTTTCTTTTTTTTGCTGGTATGAATTGCCCCTTATTTGTTATCCTGCCCAAGTAAGATGTCACCTTTATGGGCTTCCTCTTTTCCTTGCTCCACCTGCTTGTCGACTGGTAGGCAAAGAAGTATTTCTTGATGTGTTTTATTTCGACATACTTTCCATTGGCCCTTTTTAGCTTCAGGAATGTTGATTTTACCTTAGCTGGCAGTGTTATCATATGGATTACCTATTGGTTAATTAAATATAAATAATTTGCTATGTTTGCTGTGCTGTATAGGAAAATATATGGATTAATATATGGGTTATATATCTTGATTTAGTTGATTATAGGATATTATTCCAAAAATATGAATAATTGGCTGACATTGGCACCTATCTAACATGGACACGCATATATACCTCAAAATGTAAATTCCTATCAAATTGGTTGTTGGATGCAAAATCCCAAAAAACCCAATAACACAATTTTTACAGAAATAAATCCCAATCCCAACCAAAATCATCCAATACGCATGGCTTTTTGCCGTGCGTCTTTTTCTACTTAAATTGTCTAGATTTGTGTGCTAGTGGATACCCTGCACATTTCCGGAAATCATAGTGTAACGCTAAGGTGTGTGGATGGCTAACAACAATACCGGTTTTAGGGGCAACGGCCGTGCCAAGTTCAAGCGCATGGAAGGCAAATCCTACAATTTCTACCTTGTGCACCCTCCACAAGATGCCGATGCAAACCTTCTCGCGAGGCAGCTGATGAGCATAAAGAACGTAGAGGAGGTCTTTGTCACGGACGGGGATTACGGCTTCGTTGTCAAGGCTCGGAATGGTGTTGGCGAGCCTGACGATGCATGCGAATACATTTCAAGGAAGCTGGGCTGCGGCCTTGTCAAAGCTACAAGCCACTACCAGTACAGGAAATGGCCGGGTCATACCGTTTTGGTACCGTAATAAACGTGGATTTTCAAAAAGGCTTTTATATAGGGTACCAGAAAACGTATTGGAGAGATTTAGTGGTAGTGAAAGAGAGGAGCACATTGCCTAAAGGATTCGACGTAAAAGATAGGAAGTTCCTTGAAATGCTGAGGGATGACCGCAGGCTTTCAATCATTGTCGATTCTTCGGAAATCGTGCACAGGTGCGAGGCGCTGTACGAGGAGGCTCCAGAGCCCGTCCAGAACCTAATACGCGGCATAAAGGAAAGCACAGAGGGCGATTTCGGATCCCAGTCCGAGCGCATAAGGAACATGTTCGAAAAGACCATGAATATAAAACTGGACGCCGACGAACTTGACAAGCTTACTACAGTGGCTACGGTGGAATTGATACTATTGAGCCCGATACCCTTGATGTTCCTGAAGAGCAAGGGCGAGCAGCGGGGCTTGCACGGAAACGAATGGGAAAATGTTTCCAAATGGATGGAAAAGCACATGTCAGCTGCAGCAAGGAATCTCGTATTGATGTACGAATACTACCCTACTGATGAAATACGCGACAGGATAGAGGAGCTCGACGAGGCGGTCCGGAGCGTAGGCGTCAGGCAGAGGGTCTTGGATGTCATAGGGATGAATGAAGACATATCAAGAAGGATAATAAAAAACGACATAAACCGGATTAACCAGCCAGGCAACGATTCCAAGAAACACAAGTTAAATGTCGAGTATTTCCTTGAAGTGATGAGGAAATCAAAGATTGAGGTGCGCATAAATTCCGACATCAACCCATACGGCGACAAGACAAAAGAAATAACCAGCTAGCGGCGCAGATCATAGCACCCTGCACCCTGTTTTCGTTACTATTACATCATCCTCTATCCTGACTCCGCCAAATCCCACAACGTATATTCCTGGCTCGTTGCTTACTACCATGTTCGCCTTCAGCCTCTCCTTCGAATTGGCGTACAATCCAGGTCCTGGATCGTGCACGTCTATGCCTATCGCATGCCCCAGCGAATGTATGAACCTGCCTTTGTACCTGCCTTTCAGCGCTCCGTCTATGTATTCGGCAACGCTGTTGTGCGCCCTGCTGCCCATTACCCCGTCTTTTATTATTCCGCACGCGATCCTCTGCGACTCCTTTACTATTCCGTACATCTCAAGGAACTTCCTGTACTTCCCGGATTTTTTGTCGGGCCTGAATACGAAAGTCCTCGTTATGTCGGAGCAGTAGTTGTTGTACTTCGCCCCAGCATCGACAAGGACTATGCAGTTCTTCCTTAGCCTTGTCCCGTTGGGCATGTGGTGCGGCAGCGCCGCATTCCTGTCGAATGCCACTATGGTGCTGAACGCTGCGCCGGATGCGCCCAGCTTCATCATCGTGAAATCCAAAATACCGGCGAATTCCCTCTCTGTAATGCCCTCCCTGAGCGATTTTTTCGCCTCTTCTATGGCGCGCTTCACTATCCTGTTAGCCTCCGTTATGTTTTTTAGCTCGCTGGCGTCCTTCACGGATCTCGCCTCGTAGAACGCATGCGACACATCGGTTATCCTTCCAGGCCCAAGCTTTTTCAGGTTCATGTATGATTTGTATGGCAAGAAGGATCCGTTTATTCCTATGCTCTTCGATTTTACGTGTCTTTTTATGATGCCAGCAAGCTGCGCCCTGCTCTCAATCATGACGACCTGCATCTCCCTCGGCCTCTGCTCAATCGCAGTCTCGTATTCCAGCCTTGATACCGGAAGAACCATGCCCTTCCTTGTCACTATCAGCACCGTGCCCTCGAATACCCCGCTTGTGAATCCGGTCAGGTAGCTGAAATTGCTGTCCTGCCTGTCTGTGTTGGTTATTATTATCGCGTCGGCATCAGTCTTGCCGAAGATGCCCCTTATCCTGCCAGCCACGCTCCTCATTAAATGCACGTTAATCATTGTCAGGATAGTTTTAACTATTTTTATCGCCAAGCAATATAGGTGGAATCCTGGACAGGAACGCTATAATATCGGAATTGAGCGGCGAATACCCCAACGTGAAGAGGTCAGACGTGGTATACAGGCACATGAGGGATCCTGCACTGCTCAGGTATTACTACAGGGTGAAGATGCTCCCGATGACGAGCAAGACCGAAATCGTGGGCAGCTCGCCAACCGATCTTTTCATAGGCAGGTTCGGGTACCCGTACGTGAACATAGGCCCGCTTGTCCCTCCGGAATTCGGCGACACCACGATACTAAGCACCCCCGAGCGGTGGCGCACCATGGGCATAGAAGACATAGTCAGCATGCGCTCCAGGCTCGTGAGGGGACTGCACAGGACGAAGGTGCAGAACGTGGAGCACGGGAAAGTCGAGGAGCTTGTCAGGGACCTTGCATTGGCTGAGCGGCCCGCCGAGGCCGAGGTGTCGTTCACAAGCAAGCCATACGTCAAGCTAACCCTTAAGGACGAGGTCGAGCCCTTCGGCCCCAGCGCCAGGATCAGGAAATTCGACCTGTACAACATGCGCGCCGAGAGGAAGGTAGAGCGCCTTTACGGCGATACCGATGCGCCCTCAAAGACCGCAATGATAGAATTGTACGACAAGGGCATACCCGTATCTAAGATACAGCGGGGCCTTTCGGCGGGGCTCTTCGGGCTCAAGACAAGGCGCAGGTTCGTACCAACGCGCTGGAGCATAACAGCAGTCGACGACACCCTCTCGAAGAACAACCTCGATGAGGTGAAGGGTTATGAGCCCGTTGATTCGATACATGCGTATTTCAACAACGCGCTTGACAACAGGTGGCTGATTTTCCTAATACCGGGAAACTGGCAGTACGAGTCCATAGAGGCATGGTACCCGAAAACTGTGTGGAACGAGGACGGAGTCAACATATCAATATTCGGATCGTACGAGGGCTACACAGGAAGGAAGACTTATGCGGAGATAGGCGGCTGCTACTATTCCGGAAGGCTTGCCATAACCGAGAAGCTCCAGCTCCTGAAAAGGCAGGCGGTCGCGCTCATATTGAGGGAGGTGCATGACGGCTACATAATGCCAGTGGGCGTGTGGAACGTCAGGGAGCACGTGAGGGAAACCCTCCAGGCCGAGCCGCTGATCCTGCATTCCATGAAGGAGATGTCCGAATGCATAAAATCCAGGCTCGACATAAGGGTGAACGACTGGATCCTGAACAGCGTCATACTCAAGGACGCGCTGAGGCAGAGGCGCATGAGCGACTACAGGCCGAGCGCGCAGGCTGTCACGTGATTACCGATAATATCTTGCTCCTGGAATTGCGCCCTTTTGCTATCCTTATGGATGATTTTGGCACGCCAAGGTATTCCGACAATATCTCTATCAATCGCGCGTTGGCCCTCCCATGCCTCGCCTGCGCATCTACTTTTACCCTATAGGAATTGCCCCCAGTCCTTGAAACAGATGCCGTTTTTGAATTTGCGGTTACCTCAACGGCTATCTCCATGGCTCCGACCGCATCTCATTTAACGTTTGCGACTATGCCGTCTATTATCCCGTTAACGCCTATGCCCCCTGTTGACCTTACCACTATCCTGTGGCTCAGCACCGGCTTCGCAAGGTACTTTATGTCGTCAATGCTCACCTCGCTCCTGCCCTCTATGAGCGCCTTCGCCTTGGAGCACCTCATGAAAGCTATCTCGGCCCTTGGGCTTCCCCCCATGACTATGTGCATGTCCGTCCTTGTGGTGTTAACAAGCCTTGTTATGTACTCTATGTCCTCGTCCGATATATTTATCCTGTCCACGTCCTTCTGCATCTGCAGTATCTCCTCTATCTTCAGGACCTTCTCCGTCTTTACATCCGATTCATGCTCCTTCAGCCTCAGCATCTGCACCTCCTCCTCGCTCGTCGGGTAGCTCACCGCTATCCTCATGAGGAACCTGTCGGCAAGCACCTTGGGCAGCGCCACCGTTCCCTCTATGTTTAGAGGGTTCTGCGTCGCAAAGGCTATGAAAGGGTTCATCAGCTTCATGGTCTGCGCTCCGGGTATGGTCACCTGCCTCTCCTCCAGCGCCTCAAGGAAACCTGCCATGGTCCTTGCAGGAGCCCTGTTCAGCTCGTCCATGAGGAGTATGTTGGTGAATATGGGGCCCTTCTTCACCTTGACCTCGTGCTCGGCCTCGTCGAAATAGGTGAGCCCTATTATGTCCCTCATGTCAAGGTCCGGGGTGCCCTGTATCCTGGCGAAATCCGCATCTATTGCATCGGACAGCGCCTTGGTCATCTGCGTCTTCGCCACTCCCGGAACGCCCTCAAGAAGGCAGTGGCCGTTTGCCACTATGCCTATGAACATCAGCTCTATTATGTCGGTTTTGCCAGCTATGTGCTTCTTTACCTCGCTTAGAACCTTACCGAATGCCTTGCTTGCGTCCATCAAACAAACCCGCTAGTATGTACTGCTTAGTATATAAGCATTAAATATTTAACTGGTTGTATATATAAGGGGCAAAGTGGTCTTATGGAAGTAAAGGAAACTAAGATAGTGTCTATTGATGACGTTATACGCATACTGGAGGGCGGCAAGGGCGCCGAGCTCACGTACGAGCAGCAGCTTGCGCTCCAGCACGCGAAGAAGTTCGCGGCCTCCAAGGCCAAGAACGAGAAGATGAGGAAGGAGCTCGTGGCAGTGGGAGACCTGAGCGAGAGGAGCATAGTGAAGATACTTGACATACTGCCGAAGAACAACATGACGCTGAGGCAGATACTTGCTCAGGAGAGGAAGTCTTTTTCTGACGAGGAAGTGTCAAAGATACTTGCGATAACCAAGGAGAGTGGCTAGTGTTCCGATGCATTTTCTAGATGGTGTGGGAATATGGAATCAGAGGAGCGAAGGGAGGAATACGCATACGTGCTTGACTTCATGGTCAGCGGCAAGTCCTTCTCAAACAAGCCGGAGCCGCTCACCCAGCTGATGGGCGAGGAGCGCTTCACGATCCTGGAGGCAACGATCAAGCCCGGGGCCTCGCTGGGCCTGGGCGAGCGCGTGTACATAGGGAGGGAGGAGCGCGACAAGATCCTGCTCATAAAGTCGAGGATAAGCTACGACGAGCTGACGCAAACGGCCAAGAACGAGCTGCCCAACGTTGTGACAAGGATAGTCGCGTCAAACGAGAAGAGGTTCGTGGAGGTATTCAACAATGCGGGGCCGCTGAACATAAGGCAGCACTCCCTTGAGCTGCTTCCTGGCATAGGCAAGAAGCACCTTGAGGCCATAATAAAGGCAAGGAACGAGAAGAAGTTCGAGAGCTTCAAGGACATAATGGACAGGGTACAGCTGCTGCAGAACCCATCAAGGCTGATTACTGACAGGATAATAGCCGAGCTGATGGGGAATGAGCGCTTCTACATGTTCACGAAACCTTACAGGAAGAGAGAGGGATTCGAGCGTTATTGAAACCCGAACCCGTTACGTAAAAACATAAAAACAAAAAAACAATTCAGGCGGAACGCCTCAGGTTGCTCAAGTCCTTATCCGGGAAATGCAGCACCTTGTCCACCCTTTTGTGCACAGCCTCAAGCACATCGGCGGCATTTCTCTTGCCGAACAGTGTGCCATCCTTGCGCAGCCTTTTTACAGCGTAAAACATATATTCGGAAACCTTCGGAAGCCCCATGTTTATCGTAGCAACTACTGCGTTCTTCGCGGTTTCTGTCTTGTAATAAGGTGCGGGATCCGGGCTGTTCATTATGTTGCACAGCGCAGAAGCGAAATCCTTTATCTTGCTTGACATGTAAACTGACATCGCCTTTTCCTTCAAATCGTTTTCTATGTGCCTGAGTCCCTCGATAACCGTACCGTTGGTCGAATCGACAGAATTCAATCTGGACAATTTAACCAGGGTAACGTCCAATTCCCTGTTGAAATGGGCCTGCCCCCTCCTGTCCAACTCCATAGTTGTATTCATAGAGTCACCAGCATATCATCTAAACTAGTGTTTAGCAGATATATATACCTTTACATCCATATGGCAATCGTCGGACTACTCCAATCTATCCTCCTGAACCCGAGAATCAGAATGCGCATGTTACATCTTCTTGAGGTGCAGAGCCGGAACCACCAGCTTCCTCTTCGCCCTGAAGACGTTCAGCTCAACAACATAGCCGTTGCCGCGCCTTTCTATGACTTTGCCTATCTTGCCCCTGTACCTGGGATGTGGTATGTTCTTGAAGTTGCCCTTCGGCACTATAGCCACCTTGTCTCCTTCCTTGAAGCTCTTTATCGTCTCGCTGATGCTGAGCCTTGAGGGCTTGTGGTGCCTTGCAAGGTGCCTTGTCCTTCCAGAGAATAAACCCTGCGATCTTCTTGTCATGAAATCATTCGACAAATAGTAATAGAATATCATATATAAACCTATTTAAATGTGTATGTGGAAGTATTATCATAAAATACAAAAGTGCGTTCAATGGCGAAGCATTCAAACCAGATATACCCTCCGCACAGGAGAGTCATACTAAAACCTACTTACAAGGTCCAGAACATAGTAACTAAGGCTGAGCTGAACGTGGACCTCGACCTTTACGGGCTTGCAAAGCTTTCCCACGACGTTGACTACGAGCCGGAGCAGTTCCCAGGAGCTATATTCAAGGTGCACGACCCGAAGGCTGCGCTGCTGCTGTTCAAGAACGGCAAGATAATATGCACCGGCGCCAAGACCACTGCCGATGTCAAGAGGGCAATAGACAAGGCTGTCGAGCTTGTCAACAGGTACATAGCGAGCAAGGGAAGGTAGCTACAAATCAAGCTTCGCCAGCCAGTCTGCAACAACCCTTGCGGTTTCCTTCTCCTTTTTCCAAAATCCGTGGTTTGCCCCTTTTATTACCGAATGGCTGAACCCCTGTGCACCTGAATTCCTTTCAAGTATTTCCATGTATTCCTTTACCGGCTTTGCGGCGAATTGCTCCTTGCTTCCGAATATTGCAAGCACAGGTTGCCTTATGCTTCCGAATTCCCTTAGCCTTGGGAGATCATAGTTGAATATCCTGCTCTCAACAAACTTGAGATCGGAGAAGCTAAGAAACCTGTGCGTCCCGAAAGGCCTTCTTATGTAATTCCTTGGCATTATGGAGTATTTGTCATTCCTGTATAGCCTTTTCGCTGCGCTTACTGCGCCACCAAACCTTCCCCCGAGGTCTCTTTTCTGCATGTTGTAATCATCAGCAGGCGCGAGGAGAACAATGCCCTTCACCTTTCTGTCCTTCTCCTTGTATTGGTAATATACCGCTTTCTGGCAGCCGGTGCTGTGCCCTGCGAGTATTATCCGCCTTGAGCCTAACACGCCGGCAAGCCTTATCGCGCCGCCAATGTCATATATGCATTCCTCAAACCTTTCGAATCCTCCCCCTGTGATCGTGCCTTTGTACTTCCTTCCTTTTTTTCTTGTCCGTGTTTCAACGGTGTAGCTGCCACGCTGCTCTATAGCAAGGAAATCGTAGCCTATTTTTGGCAGCGAATCAGCAAGCGCCTTGATCAGTCCGCTGCTGTAGAATGTTCCCTCAAGCCCGTGCAGGTAAATGAGAGTTTTCCCTCTTTTTCTTCCAGGCCTTGCAAGGAAACCGTGCAGCTTCAGGCCGTCCTTTGTCACAAAAGATACTATTTCCCCTTTCATTCCCTCGTAGCGTATTGGCGCTCAGAATATAAAAAGTACCACTTGTGTTCTTGTGTAAACCGGCCAATCAGAAAGCTTTAAATACCTGTACATTAAAACAAACTAGACGCATTTTTTATGCGTATTCTGTAAAACCCTATTCTCATCCACCCAGGCGTATGCTAACGCATACGCCTCAATTTCTTTTTAATCAGAAAACGGGCAAAGGCAGCGGGCTTGCTACTTCTGCTTCTGCGCGAAAACCAGATAAGCTGTGTGCCATACCCCCTTTGTTGAGGGCCTTGTCCCCTCCTCCCTTACGAGCATGTCCCTGACGATTACCTCAATTGTGTATATGTTCCTGAATTTGTACCTGTTCAGCGCGGCCACGAAATCCCTTACCTGCTCAGTGTGCGGAAGGTAGCCGCATATGTACCCGTCGGGCTTCAGGGCCTTGTGCGCGTTCCTTACCGCTTTGTTTGAATTCGGCATGTCAAGTGTAACAAGGTCCACGTCTTTCTCGGTTACGGTTTTCATGAAGTCCTTGTTCTTTATGATCAGGTTGTCAAGGCCTTCCCCGCTCCTGTTCCTTTCTGCAATCCTTATGAAATCCTCCCTTGTCTCGTAGCTCGTCACCTTCCTGCATATCCTTGCCAATGAGACTGCAAGCCATCCGCTCCCGGTGCCAGCATCAAGGCATTCGCTGCCCTTGCCTATTCCTGTATAGGCGATTATCATGCCTATGTCCTTTGGCAGTATCACCTGCGGCCCCCTCTTCAGCCTCTTGTAAGCTTCGGGAATGAACATGCGCAGCACTACTCCTGCTTTTTTGCCTTACTGGATCTTTTCCGCTTTGTTGCGGGCTTCGCCTTGCTCTGCCCTGGCTTCCTCGGCCTTGCCGCTCTCTTGGCCTTGGCTTCCTTGGCTTTGGCGTCCTTTCCTGCAGCCGCTTCCTTGCCTGCGCTTGCAGTCGCATTTGACTTGAGCTCCCTTGCCGTGACGGCAGCGGGCTCCTTCCCCTCCTTCTTCAGTTTCTTTTCCCTCCATTTCTGCTTGGTTATGCATTCGGGATCAAGGTCCATCTCGAAGACGCCCCTGCCCTTCCTTATCACCTTCACTATCGGCGTATGGCAGTGCTCGCACATCTTTCCTGCAGGCACTACAAGCGCGTTCTGTGGTATCGAATATGTGTTGGTGCAGTCGGGGTAGTTCGCGCACGCCACGAACTGCTTGCCTGCCCTGGATCTTTTTATGACGAGGTCCCCACCGTCCTTTATGCACTTGCCGAGGGTCACCTGGCTCTCCACGAGCCCCTCCTGCATGGCCTTGCCTATCTTCTCCTTGTTGTTGTCGAAAAGCCTGAGCGCCTCCAGCAGCATCTCCTTGCCCTCCTCTATAACCTCCTCCGGCCTCTTTTTTCCCAGGGATATCTGCTCCATGTCTCCCTCAAGCTTTTTCGTAGTTTCCTCGTTGACTATCATGTTCGAATTCTCGTCAAGCGCCCTGTACACGCTCATGCCGAAGCTTGTAACCTTTATCGCTGAGCCCTCTATGTAGCCCCTCCTGAAAAGCGTGTCTATTATCGCTGCCCTGGTGGCCTTGGTCCCGAGCGTCCTCTTCTCAAGCTCTGCTATGAGCCCGGCCTTGCCGTAGCGCCTTGGCGGCTCTGTCTTGAGCTCCTGCATGTACGCCTTTGCAACATCTGCCTTCGAGCCCTTGCTGAACCCCGGCAGCGTCTTCTCCTTAACTGAGGCGTATGTGTAAAATTCCATCCATCCCCTTTCTATTATCCTGGTGCCGTTCGCCACGTATTTCTCGCTGCCTATTGCTACCGTGACCTTCATCTTGGCTATCTTAGCGTAAGGCGCGAAGCATGCCAGGAACCTCTTCGCTATGAGGTCGTAGAGCTTACCCTCAACGTCGTTGAGGCTCTTAGGGATTATCCCCGTTGGGTATATCGCCGGGTGCGCCTCGTCGCTCTTCATGCCCTCGTTCGGCCTGAACCTCCTCTCGCTTATGAGCCTCTTCGCAAGCGCCTCGTATTTCGGGTTCTTCGCAAGCTCCCCTATTATCCTCGGAAGCCCGAGCGTAGGCGGCAGCTTCTGCGACGATGTCCTGGGATATGATATGTATGCGCGCTCGTAGAGCGACTGCGCCGTAGCAAGCGTTGATGATGGATCCAGCCTCAGAGTCCTGCTCGCCTCGAGCTGCAATGCCGTCAGGTCAAACGGCGGATAGGGCCTTGACATGTTCTCCGCGGATTCCACGCCTTCCACCACGGCATTATCCTTGCCAGCCTCGGTGCCCTTCAGCGCCGCTTCGGCCGCCTTCTTGTCGAATATGTCCCCCCTAGTGTTCGAGAACTCTATCCCGCTTATCAGCGCCAGCACGTTCCAGTATGGCTTTGAAACGAATTTCGATATCTCGATCTCGCGCCTTGCCAGCAGCGCCAGGGTCGGCCCCTGCACCCTGCCTATGCTCAGCGGCCTCATGAACTTCGTGCCGACGAGCGCGCTGGTGAGGGCCCTGCTCAGGTTGATGCCCCATAGCCAGTCCAGCATGTGCCTCACCTCCCCTGCATGGAAGTTGTCCAGGTCGAGCGGCATAAGGTTCTCATAAGCGTTCTTCAGGTCAGGTATCGTAGTGGTTGAGAACTTCATCCTGCGGGCCTTGCCGCGCACGTCTATCCCTAGGAATTTTATTATGTTGGTGCCTATCACGGTTCCCTCTATGTCGAAGTCGCATGCGTTTATGCAGCTGTCGCTCTTCTGCGCAAGCATGCGGAACACGTCGAGGTACTTCTTGGTGTAATACGCCTTCTTGTCCACTTCGTAAGATGCGGCCCATTCAACGTCAAGGACCGGGTACCCGCGCCTGTCGTCCTTCTGCCTTATGGTGAATATGTGGCCGACAGCCGCAGCCACGTATATCCTGCCACTGGGCGAATCTATCTCGTAGTAGTTAACGCCGTTGACGTTGAGCCTCTTCTGGGCGTTGTTGCCGAGTGCTATCGCCACCCTGAGCGCAACGCTTGGTTTCTCCGCTATTATGAGTGTATTCATGAAGGATCACGAATCCGCCTTGCTGATTTAAGTAAAACAATCGTCTACAAAAGATATAAGGCTTTGCAATGGATCGGCGCAATCAGCTGTACTTGCCCCTCCTCTTCCTCTTGGGCCTCGTTTCTGGGGCTGCCTTGCCCGGCTTTGCGGTGGATATCAGCCACGCGTTGTAGAATCCGAAGAGTATCGCTATCGCAACTGCAACGTAGAAAAGCATCCCGCCACCAGAACTTATAAATATGGCAATAGCCAAAATAGCAAGTATTACCGTTATCAGAGAAGTTGCAAATTCCTTTGTCAGCCTTTCCAAAACAACCACGTGATGCTGTGAATATATACTTGGTCATATTTTTAACACTTGTTGCGGCGCTGATTACATCATACTGCCAGCTCCTATTCAAGAGGGGCCTCAGCAAAAAACTAAACAGCATAATGGACATACTCAATACGCTGCGCAACAGGTACATAATCATAGGTCTCGGGGGGTACGTTCTGAGCTTCACGCTTTACCTGATAGCCCTTTCTGGGTCGCAGCTCTCCATAGTGTTCCCGGTATTCGCGAGCTCCTTCATATTCGTCACGATAATATCTGCCATAAGCCTCAAGGAGAGGGTGAGCATGCCCAGGATAATCGGAATACTGCTGATATTCCTGGGGATAGTGATGGTTACCATAACCGCGTAGTGTTTGCCATGAAGGAGGGAAAAAGCATAAACCTGATGATGATCATTGCCGCAACGCTTCTTGGCGGGATAGGGCAGTTCCTGTTCAAGTACGCGTTCACGGACAACAGCCTAATACTTACGCTGCTTGCAGGGATCGCGGTTTACGCGCTGTCAACCGCATTGTACTTCTACGTGCTCAGCAGGGTGCACCTGAGCTGGGCCTACGGACTGAACGGGATAACTTACATACTTGCAGTAGTGCTCGCGGCCACGGTGCTCTCCGAGAAGGTGCCGCTGCTCAGGTGGGGCGGCGTGCTGGTCATAGCTATAGGCGTCATATTCGTGAGCATAAGCTGAAGCGACACAGCTGCAATTAAAACTGCGGATTCGCCTACGGCACCGCATTGCAAAAAGGATAAATATCTTGACAAGCGAAAAAATACTGGAATTATAGATGGTTTGATGGCAACAAAGGACTTTAATGCAGGGGACATTGCGAACGGGAAGGCCAAAGTTACTTGGACCACGATAGCGCGTATGAAGAAATTACCGAGCATGTACGAGGGGAAGAGCGTCTCTGTCGAAGCGGTAATGAACGGCAGCCCAATACAGGTAAACAACCACTTCATCTACTTTGACGCCAGGGACGTGTCAAGGGAAAACGGGGTGCAGGCCGTAAAGGTCGAAGTGCAGCGCGCCAGCGTGAGCGGCTCAGCCTTTGAAATGGCAAAGACCCTAACAACAAACAGCGTGATAAGGATATACGGGAAGTTCAGGGCCCCGGTTGGCGACTACGGCATACCCGTAATAGAATGCACCGGCATGGCAAGGATAGATGCCGCTGGCAAGAACACGTTTGAATACGGCAGCGCGCTCAGGAAAGGGCGCGCCAACAGCCCCTACTACAGGGAAATAATCTGGTATTAAGAATAAAGAGGGGAGAAAAAAGTGCCAAGCTGCGCTCTTGCTACTTGACCTCAAGCATCTTTACCTCAACCTTGTTGAGGGGCGCTATGTGCCTCAGCTTCGAAGCAAGCTCAGCCTGGAATTTGCCCTCTATTATGGAGTTTATCGCAGGGTTTGCGTCGTTCTCCTTGAAGTAGTTCGCCACGATCTCGTTCATCTCCTTCCTTATCCCTATGAGCCTGCTGCGCGTCACCCTTGATCTTGTTATCACTATCATCTTCACCACCATCCCGGTGCCGTCCCTGCTCGTGACCGGCAATACGGAATCCGCGACGCTCCTGTACCTCCTCACGAGTGACCTCATGTAGCTGTACAGCTGCGATATGGACATGAGCTTTGTGTGCGCGGCGTTGCCGTTCACGTCCGTGACCTTGAGCACAACGCTGGTGTATGCGTTCGAGGGGTTCCTCGTCAGGGAATCGAGCCCTATGACTATCTTCCTGCCCACTATCGCCTTGTCCTCGTTTGCGGGCATCTCGCCTATTATCGCGTCGTTGAACACTGCCGGGGCGTGCACCGCGTACCATTTCTTGAGCTTCCATTTGTCAGCCCCTTTCTTCTGAAGTGTCATTTTATCATCACGTGGTCTTCTTTATGAGCAGCGCAGCCTGCTTCGGATCGTATCTCCATCCTTCGGGCAGCTTGCCCTTTGCTATGTAGTATTTCGTGAGCCTCCATATCTTTGCCTCGACGCCATTCAGCTTCTTCTGGTTGTGGTAATCCTGCCTGTTCTTCTCCATATGGGAGTTGATTTTTACAGCCTTCTTCATCAGGTCCATGATGTCCGGGGGCATTTCCTCCGCAACGCCCTTGTCCTGCATTATCCTGACCAGCCTCTTGCCCATGTAGTGCTTCACGTAGGGGATCCCATGCTCATTCTTCAGCATCTCGCCTATCCTTGCCGGCTCCATTCCCTGCTTGGCGTAGTTGACGATCGTTTCCTCTATCTTGGCCCTGTCGAATTCCTTGGGCTCGCCTATCGATTCTGCCAGGGGCTTCCTTGACTTCGACTTGCCGCGCCTCTTGGAATGCATTCTAGCCATTGAAACACACATTTTAAGGGTTATATATTCACAGTAACTGAGTACTCTCCTTTTGCTATCTCTACCTTCTTAGCCTTGCATATCTGCACAAGCTCCTCTTTAGAGGATAAGGTTGCTTTATAATATTCTTCAGGAACATTTATATTAATTGATGTTATCTCGAAGTTGAGCGCCTTCTTCTCCCTTGCCTTCGCCTTCCTCACGTCGCTTATTATGGCGTTGAGGAACGCGCCGACGCTCTCGTAGTCTATGCCCACTACCGCGCTCTTGAATATTATACCGTTTATCACGTAGTCCGAGCCTGATCTTATATCCAGGTTCTCCGGGAAGCCCTCCAGGAATATGCTGCTGCCCTTCATCTTAGAGAACAGCTCCTCCGATGCGTGCGGCATTATCGGTGCGAGCAGCTTCAGTATCGTGTCAAGCACATGCTTCAACACGTGCGCCGCGGCGTGCCTGCTCTCCTCCATGCCTTTCTCCTTGGAATATATCCTGTATTTCACGCTCTCTATGTAATAGTCGCAGAACTCGTGCCAGTAAAAGTTTATCGCGGTGTTCGCGGCATCGTAGAAATTGAATTTTTCGTATGAATCGTTCACGTCCTTCACTACGCTGTTGAGCCTGTTGAGTATCCACATGTCGAATGTGCCGATGCCGCTGCTCGCAACTTCAAAGGGCACGGGCTCGCCTGCCTCCTTCAGCGCGGTTTCCACGAAGGCGAAGGAGTTGAACAGCTTGGTTATGAAGCTCTTTGCGAATTCCACGTCGTTGTATATGAACGGCTTGTCCTTGCCTATGGCGCTGCTAAGGGCGCACCACAGCCTGACTGTATCGACAGGGTACTTAGCAAGCACCTCGTCGGGGGATGCGCCTATGCCCTTGCTCTTGCTCATCCTCTTGCCGTCCGGGGCGAGTATCATCCCGTGCACGAGCATGTTCTCAAAGGGCTTGTTTTCGGTGAGCGCCCATGACCTGAATATGGTGTAAAAGGCCCAGGTCCTTATTATCTCTGTGCCCTGTAATCTGAGCGCGGTCGGATATGCCATGCCAAAAAGCTCCCTGTTGTCCGGCCATCCGGAGATTATGAGCGGCGTTATCGAGGAATCGACCCAGACGTCGCAGGTTGCGGTCTCCCCCTTCAGCGGGCCGCCGCATTTCGGGCATTTTTCATGCGGTGCGCCGTCCCTTGCAGGATCCACCGGTAGGCTCTCGCGCCCTGGCGTTGCTATGAAGCCGCACTTCTCGCAGTACCAGAACGGCAGCGGCGTCCCGAATACCCTGTTCCTGGATATTATCCAGTCGTAATCTATGAAGTTCGCCCAATCCTCCAGATATCTTTTCGTGAACTCGGGCACCCACTTTATCTCGTTTGCGAGCAGCTTTATCTTCTCAGTATACTCCTTGACTTTTATGAACCACTGGACGGACATGATAAGTTCTATCGGGGTGCCGCACCTGTCGTGCACCTTTATGGCGTGCTTCACCGTTTCCTTCTTGACCAGCGCCCCTGCCTCCTCAAGCGCCTTTATGATCTCAGCCCTTGCATCGGTTACCCTCATTCCGGTAAACTTCTGGGCGTTTTTCAGCAGGCCCTTCTCGTCCATGGATTCTATCATCCTGAGCTTGTGCCTGTAGTACATTTCCCTGTCGACCTTGTCGCCGAACGTGCAGACCATCTCTGCCCCTGTCCCGAACTCCATGTCGACGCTGTCGTCTTCTATGACATCCACTGACGCCCCGAATATCGGCGTTTTAATCCTGCTGCCCCTTAGATTTTTGAACCTTTCGTCCTTCGGGTTTATCGCAACCGCAACGCACGCATGAAGCAGCTCCGGCCTTGTGGTTGCTATGGTAATGCTCCTACCGCTGGAGCCCTCTACCTCAAAATTCAGGTACGAAAGCACGGTTTCCTCCTCCTTTTCCTCGGTTTCCGCATGCGCTATCGCCGACCTGTCCTTCCAGCACCATTCTACCGGATAGTTCCCCCTGTATACCATTCCCTTGTCATGCATCATTATCAGCGAAAGCTGCACCTTGGCCCTGTATTCTTGCGACATCGTGGTATATTCATGCCTATAGTCCGGCGAGAATCCCATCCTGTACATCTGCTCCTTCATCTTGTCCAGGTTCGCCTGCGCTATCTCCACGCATTTATTGTAGAATTCCTCGCGCGAAAGCCCGAATCCGAATTTTTTCTCGACCGCCTTCTCGGTGGGGAAGCCCTGGGTGTCCCACCCCTGCGGGTACAACACGTTAAAGCCCTTCATGCGCTTGTATCTTGCGATGAAGTCGATCAAGCTGTAGCTTGTCACGTGGCCCATGTGCAGGGTACCAGAGGTGAACGGCGGCGGCGTGTCTATGACATAGGCCTTTTTGTCCCTGTTTTTTTCGTCGAAAAGGCCTATCCCGTTGTCCAGCCAGTACCTGTTCCATTTGTCGTCTATAGATGCATCATACATTCGCACACCGGTGCCTGTAGCGGCAAGGCTAACTGAATATACCAACGGAAATTAATAAACAAAATAATAAACAAAACAATAAATAAAATAAAAAACTAAAAAATAAAAATAAGTTGTTAAGCTACGAGCTCGCCTATTGCGAACCTTGCCTTCACGTCCGTGATCCTAACCTTTACCGTGTCGCCCTCCTTTGCGCCCTTTATAAAGATTACAAATCCGTCCTTCTTGGCTATGCCGTCGCCCTTAGACGCCACCGCCTCCACCTTCACTTCGACCTCGTCGCCCACCTTTACCGGCTTTGGCAGGAAATAGTTTGGATTCATGTTCATTACACGCCTTCCTCTTCCGCCCCCATGCCTTTCTCCGCCTTCTTCGAAGTCTCCTTCATTGCTTTCTCCATGTTTCATTCAATCTTTTGCTCATACGTAGAATTAGCTGTTACGCCTTACTCCGTATAGTGTATGATGTTGGAGGTTCAAGCTTAAAAATCTTTCTGTAAAGCTTAGGTTTCTGGCAATCGGGAAACCATATTCACAGGTGCATGTACAGGTCCTCTATGCTCCTGAAGAGGTAATCCGGCTTTATGCTGCTAAGTCTGTGCTGGCTGTCGAAGCCGCACGATACCGCGCATGAATGCACATTCGCGAGCTTGGCGGTTATGACGTCGTCCACCATGTCCCCTATGTATATGCACCGCCCGGGCCTCACCTTCGTCGTGTTGAGTATCGCCTTCAGCCCCGTGGGGTTGGGCTTCAGCGCATGCAGGTCCCTTGCGCTCACTATGACGTCGAAGCTGTCCATCATGTTGAGTATTCGGAGCTCCCTTATGACCCTGCTCCCCCTCCCGTTGGAGAATATCGCCGTCTTCTTGCCCCTGCCCCTCAATTTCCTTATCAGCCTCATCGAGTCGTTGTGCAGCTTCGGCCTGCTAAGGTTCAGGAATATGTCGAAAAGGTTGGTCATTATGTCGTTCTTCATCTCCTCCTCTTTCAGCCTTCTCTTGAGGTCATAGTCCACGTGCCTGAAGTCCTTTATCTTGCTGTCCTTGTTCCATATGTGCAGCGCCCTCTTTACCGCCTCGTTCACGCGCATCGTGAGCCTCATGCTGTTGAGGGTACCGTCCCAGTCGAAAACGAAAAGGTCGTGGTCCATGAGCTTTTTTTTGTCGGAAGGCATCTCAACCCCATGCTATGTCGATGCTGGGCTTGTCCGGCAACGCCCTTGATGCCCTTCCAGATTTGGACGACGCCTCGCCCTCTATCGTCACCTTTGCCCTGAACCTGTCCTCAAGGTAGGGCCTTGCTTCCAGGAAAGCCTTTAGGAGGGATTCCATGCTGAGCTCCTCCCGAGGGTTGAGGGTGTTGAGCCTCTTCGCGAACTGCCCGAGGAACCTGGAAAGGGCTTCCTTGTCTGTTTCCGTGCCAATGCTCCCCATGACTGAGCTTATGCTCTTGGATTTGGAGAGCATGCTGTAGGCCCTGGCCTTCCACTGCTCTGCTATTATGAGCCTTATCTCGCTGACCGATTTTCCGGAATTGCCCCCTATTTTTCCCGTGAGCTCTATCCCCTGCCTTATGTCGTCTATAGTGTTGTCTATAACCTCCTCTATGAGCTCCTCCTCGAGGTTTATCATGTCCTCGCTTGCCTCCGGCCACTTCTCCTGTGCCACAAAGCTGCTGTTGCCCAGCATGCTCCAGAACTCCTCCGCAACATGAGGCATGGCAGGCGCAAGCATCAGCGTTATCTTCTCAAGGAACTCCTTCAGGACCATCGCGTTCTCGCCGCTCCTCTCCATGTATTTCCTCAGCTCGTTAATCGAGTTGTAGTATATCTCGGTATATGCGCCCTTCATGTTTATGGCGTCCATCATCGGCGTGGCGGACTTTATCTTTGAGTTAAGCTTCGAATACATCCAGTAGTCGATGTGGGATATCTCCTTGCTCTTTATGGAGGGGAGCGATAGTATGGTCCTGTAAAGGAACTCGTTCTTAGCCTGCACGCTGTTCATGTTCTCTGTAGTGAACTCCGTGCTCGTGTCAAGATCCGCACCTGCTATCTCTATGAACCTGAGCGGATCCGCACCGTATTTCTCAATGCCGTCAAGTATGGGTACGATGTTGCCCAGGCTCTTGCTCATCTTCTCGCCCTCGTAGTCGACGAACCCGTTGACCACTATCTGCTTGGGCCAGTACTGCTCGCCGAGTATTGCAACGTGGTTGAATATGTACATAGTTAGATGATTGGGTATTAGATCAGGGCCGGAGTGCCTTGAGGTGTTGGTGTACCAGTACTCGAACGATTCCCTGCACCTGTTCAGCGCGGGCTCGCTTATCCCGGTCAATTCAGCAACAGCATTTACATCCCCTTTGGAGAGCATCACGTAATCGAAGAATTCCGGCTTGAGGTTTTCAGGCTCTGCCTTTTCGCCCCTCAGTATGTGGTCGAAAGTGTAGAATGCCATGTACAGCGTAGAGTCCGAAAGCGACTCTATTATCGAAGTATTGTCGAACGGGAACACGGTGCCGAGGCCCTGCTTTCGCTCCGTGGCCCTAAGGTCTATCCATTCCATCGCGTTCTCGAAAGTGTGCCTCAGCTTTTCAGGCCTTATCCTCATTTCCTTTAGGTCCTTCCTTGCAGGCTCCTTCCATTTAGGGTCGCCGTAATTGATGAACCACTGATCGACTATGTTCACCACGACCCTGAAGCCGCACCTGCAGTAGACCGGCTCGTCATTGCTTATCACGTGTATAGCGAACGCCTTCGAGTCGCCCTGCAGCTTCTGCGTTATGAGGTCCCTGGCCTCGGGCTCCCTCATGCCCTTGTACTCTTCTACAACCATTATGCCCCAGTGCGATTCCTCCCTGTATGCCAGCTTTGTCGCGAACTCAATCATGTCATCTATCGCGTTCTCGTTCGCATGAAGTATCTCAAGATACGCCAGCGCAGGTATCTCGGGATGCTGTGCAACGGCCTCGCCAGCGCTTACGTCCGTCAACGATCTTCCTATGCCTATGTTTCCCTTTTTCTCTATCTCGATTATCTTGGTGAACTCGAATTCGGGCATTGGATAATTGTCAGCCTTGAGCCTTTGGATGGCGACGTAGTCGAACGGGGCATGCGATGGTACGCTCATCACCACTCCCGTGCCTACATCGGACTTCACGAAGAATCCGGGAAGTACGGGGATCTCCTTGCCGTTGACTGGGTTCAGCGCCTTCTTTGAAAGAAGCTCCTGCGCGCTGATGTCCCTTTCTACTGTCACGTCCAACTGGTGCTTCAGGTTGTAAAGCGCGTCATGCGATATGTAATACCTCTCGCCGTTTACCTTTGCAATGGCGTACTTGACCTCCCTGCCCACGAAGATGTTGGTAACCCCGTATATCGTTTCGGGCCTGAACGTAGCGCACCCGAAGAATATGTCGCTTGACGCATCCTTGAACTTTATTACCGTGATCTTTTCTATTTCAGGCTGGACGTCGTGCATCGTGTCGTGCTGCCCAACTGCGTTGTTTTCGTTCGGGCACCAGCCAACGGGGTGCTTGCCCTTGGTTATGTGGCCTTTCTCCTTCAGGCGCATGAACTGCCACTCAACGAACTTGCTGAACAACGGCTCGATGGATACGAACTTCCTGCGCCAGTCTATTCCGTAGCCGGCGGCCTTCATTCCCATCTCGGTGCTTTTTATGAAGTAGTCCGCAATGTACCTCGGGTCCGTCATCTTCTTTATCTCATCGTCAGGCACGTGGAACATCTTCAGCTCATCGATCAGCTCCTTGTCGTTGTTCCTTATGCGTTTCGCAAAGGCCAGCAGGGGAGTCCCAGTTGCATGGAATGCCATGGGGTAAAGGACGTTGTAGTTCTGCATCCGCATGTATCTCGCGTACGTGTCTGCAGTGCCGTAGGTCCTTATATGCCCCATGTGCTGCGGGGCATTAACGTACGGGAAGGCGGCTGTAACGAGAAGCGGCTTCCTGTCATTCGGCTCCACCTCGAAAAGCTTCGCGCCATTCCATGCCTTCTGCCATTTCTCCTCTAATTCTTTGTAATTTATCATCAGTGCACCAACTGGACAGAACGAATATTATTTCGGTTGAGTTAGAATATTAAAAATGAATCTTTTAATAGTTTCCCTCTATAAAAGTATTGGGTGAATATATGAGCAATACCGAGGCTAACCACGCCGTAAAATCGATGCCCATTGCCTTCGACAAGGTAAAGAACGTCATGGACGAAGACACGTACAAGTGGCATCACGACACGCATTATGCTGGGTATGTCAACAAGAGGAACGAGATAGAAAAGGAGCTGAAGTCCGTTGACAGGTCAAAGGCGAACGTCAATTACAGCGCGTTCAGGGCGCTGAAGCTGGAGGAAACCTGGAACGGGAACGGGATGATACTCCACGAGGTGTATTGGGACACGATGGGCGGAGACGGGAAGCACGGGGATGGCATGGGCATAATAAAGAAAATAAGCGAGGACTTCGGGTCTGTGCAGGCATGGAAGGAAGACTTTCTTGCAACCGGAAAATCGGGAAGGGGATGGGCTGTGCTTGTGGCTGATTCGCTGACTGACGGCAAGCTCAGGAACGTGCTGTTCGACTTCCACAACCTCGGGGGCCTGGTGGGATCAATGCCGCTGATCGCAGTTGACACGTTCGAGCATGCGTATTACCACAAGTTCGGGCCAGACAGGGGCGCCTACCTTAACGCGCTCGTGGACAACATAGACTGGAAGAAAGTCGAAGCGAGGTTTACGAAGCACAGGCAGTAACCGATACAATGATGTAGATGCTGCTTTATCTCGTGAGGGTAATAAGCATTGTGCTGATAGCGCTAGCGTACATGCTTTTCGACCTGTTCAACAAAAGGAACGTGCCATCGGTTTTCGTCTATTCCACGCTTGCATACGGTGCCCTTCTCACGATACTCTACCTAAACGCCAGGACGATAGCAATAAGCGCATCCATATCCCTTGTGGTCCTCGGCGTTGGGTATGTCGTATACAGGATAGGGCAGCTCGGCGCGGCTGACGTCTTCGAATTCGCGGCAATATCCCTCATGCTGCCGATTCAGGGCATGCCATTTATTGCATCGTATGCGCCGCAACTCAGCGTGCCATTCATAGTATCGGTTGCAATAAACGCCGGGATAATCGCTCTTGCGATAGTTCCAATATACTACATACCGAAGGCAATCAGCAGGTTGAAAAAGCCAATAACATCACTGATAAACAAGGGGAATCTGCTCTCCGCATCGCTGCTTGCGATAGCATACATTGTTTTCATATACTTCGCAACCCTCGTAATAAGCCTGAATTACTTCGCAATCATAATGCTTGCCATAATGCTCACCAGTTCCTTCCTTGTGATGCTGTTTTCCGTTCCCGTGACCTACTCCATGGTGCGCGAAGTAACAGTGAAGCAGATGGAAGAAGGCGACATAATAGCGCTCAACCTCATGGGCGAGAGGAGGGTATTGGCACTGAAGAAGAAAATAAAGGGTTTCGGAAGGCTAGTCACATCCGATGTCATGAGGCAGCTAAAAAAAGCTGGCGTAAAGGACAAGATGCCCGTTTATAAGGAGGCGATGCCGTTCGCCCTTCCGATATTCGTTGCGGTGATATTCACGCTGCTGTTCGGCAACATGATATTCATCGCACTTGGAATATGATTTTTCCTAGACTGACAGTTTGCCTGCAGCTTCAAGGGCCGCTGCACGCATGTCCTTTGACCCTGTTATTCCCCTTCCTACTATTGCATGCCAGTTCGGTCCAGCTACTTTTAATGCATCTTCTATGTTGCCGCCCTGCTTTATGAGCCCGGGCGAAAAGAATACTGGTGCTTCTTTAGACACCTCTGCAACCATTGGCTTGAGCATTGAATAATAATGTTCTATCCTTTCGACCTTGTTTCCCGGCACTACGAAATTTACAACCCCTTTACTTGCGCCGAGCTCGTATATCTCATCCAGCGCCTCATCCGCAACGTAACCTCCTTCGCTCCTCTTAAATTTTTCGTGTGTCATCTCGCCGCCGATTATGGGCGTGATTCCACATTCCTCACACGCGTTTACAAATGCGGCCAAAGTTCTTGGGCCTGTCAAGGGGAAACCTATAATCGCGGAAACTCCTGCGCGCTCAATCATCTGCACCCTGCCTTTCTGGGTATCTGGTATGTCTGTCGCAGCCTTTTGTGCATCGTATATCAGGGGCTTTTCTGTAATCTCCCTTGCAACCCTCACGATGTTGCGAAGCCCCTCCTGCTCAGCCAGAGTGACATCTATCTTGTATCCTCCAATACCTTCTATTCCTGATGTCTGCCTCAATATGTCCTTGAGCCTGCCCATCGACTCCACGTCGCAATCAACTATAATGCTCCTTCTTCTTTGAATTATCCCCATCTAATCCTCGCTAAAATTGTATTTCGCACCGTTAATATAAATAGCATGGTTATGCAAAGACTTTTTAAATTTCACTGCTTTACTGATTAAGGTGCAATGAATGGATTACGTTAGGACATACATAAAGAAATACTGGGGCATAGCCTACAGGAGGACGCTAGGCATAGCGCTTGTAACGATGGCGATAATACTCTCAATGGGGCTGACGTTCACGGTGCTGAGGCAGTCGTTCGCGGTCAACAACTACATCGGCTATATGCTGTTCTGGTTCCTGCTGATGCTGATAGGCATAGTCACGTTCCTGTCCAACTTCCTGCATTCTCACATATCATCCACTAAGATGATGACCGAGGAGGAGCACAAGCTGCACTCCAAATACATGGCGATATGGATGATGTCCATCGTCGGCGGCGTGATCGCGTTCCTGATCCCGCTGTTTTTCGTGGGCTCTTACGTTGCGGCTCCGTTGTTCCTGCTGTTCACCTTCGGCGGCGTTCTTCTCGTTCTTTACGCTTCCATCCTTGCGATATTCAGGCATCACTACGGAGAGCTCGTCATAGGCGCAGCGGCCTTGTGGATAATGTTCTTGTTCGGGCTCTCGCAGCTCGGGAGCTCCGGGCTTAACTATGCGGGCAGCGCGAACTTTTCCATATACTATACAATACTCTCTTTCACGGTAGTGTCTGGATTCGTGGGAATAGCCCTGCTCATAAATTCTTCGCGCGAATCCCTTGACGAATTGATGAGGAAGGTAGCCCCATCTGCGCGCCGCCAGAGGAGAAGGCGCAGGGCTTCAGGGTAGTCAGCTGAATTCGGCCGTGATCTCGGCATTGGATGCCAATGATAAGATGGTGTTCTGCGATGCCGCGTTTAGCACGTTCGAGCCCTGCGAGTTTATTGACCATGAGCTAAAGGCCATGCCCTCCTGCGGCTGGGCGAATATCACATAGTTTCCCGGTGGCAGGTAGGCCGAGGTGCCGTTGAAATAGCTCATGCCGTTGAGCACTATGTTGCCCCTTGGGCTTGTTATGAATGTAACGTAGTCGAAATTGACCCCTGTCGGGGAAACGGACTGTATGGAGTATCCGGAGGACCTGTATAGGCCCTGGCCGCATGATGCCGCGTTGTCGGTTGTGCATATCTTGTAGTTCAGCACGAAATAAACCATCTGCTGGGACCCAGCCTTCGGCTTGGATTTTCCGGAAATCGCGACGCTGCAGAGGACCTGGGACCCCTCGCTGGCGAAATCCGGGCTGCAGTCGCCGAAGCTGTATGAGGTTGCGCTTCCAAGGCTGGACATCGTGGCGTTTATTGAATTCGAGGGGAAGTAGAGCACCTGGCCAAGCTGGTTGGAAAAGACTATGTAATACTGCATGGGGCTTACCGCATTGTAGGAGAGCAGCGAATCCGCACAGGGGAGTAGCGGCTGTATGCTGCACGACGACTGCACATAGCTAAGCGGGGCCCTTGAGCCTGTTATGAGTATGACCATGACTATGAACAGGGATATGAGTATTATTGCCCATGAATAGGTAACCATGAATTCAATGGCCGACTGCTGCTTCATCTCCATCTGCACTTTATTGGTAGCGTATTTATAAATACAATTACATAAGATTGCGATGGACAAAATAACAGCGCTGCTGAGGCTTACAAGGATAGAGCACAGCATCATGCTAATTATAGCGGTGATAGCTGCAGAGGTGATATCCGGCTACGTGCCCGCGCTTCCTGTCTTTGCCCTCAGCATCATAACGCCCATGTTCATAAGCATGGGCTCGTTCGCCATAAACGACTATTTCGACGTAGAGTCAGACAAGGCGAACAAAAGGCTGGACCGGCCGATAGTGAACGGCTCGATAGGCAAGAAGGAAGCCTATGCCGTGGCGATGTCGTGCTTTGCGGTAGGCGTCCTTGCCAGCATCTTCATAAACGCGGCGGTATTCCTCATAGCACTGGCTTTCGCTGCGCTTGCATACATGTACAGCTATAAGCTGAAGGACATGCTCCTTCTGGGAAACGTCTACATAGCGTTTACTATGGTGATACCTTTCATATACGGCAACTACGTCGTGTCGGCGGGCCTTGGCACCGATATAATACTCATAAGCATAGTGATATTCCTCGCGGGGCTTGCAAGGGAGATACATGGGATGGTCCGGGACTACCAGGGCGACAAAGCTGCACGGAAATCCAAGAACCTGCTTTATCACGTGGGGTCAAAGAGGGCGTCTCAGCTTGCGTTCGTCCTGTACATAGAGGCCGTGCTCGTAAGCATATACATGTTCTTCTTCGCCCCCCCGTTCGCCTACAATGCGGTTTACATAATACCGATAGCAATCACGGATTTCATCCTTGTATACGTGTCTTATGCCTATCTTACGCGCAAGAGCAGCAGAAAATTCTTCAGCTTCACAAGGAACGCGAGCCTCGGCGCGATGGCGCTCGCGCTGATCGCTTTCCTGGCGGCCGCGATCGTTTTTATACAGATATAAGGCACAGCCCCAAATCCGTAAATTTTACTCCACTAATCAGGAATCCACTTATAATAATATATTAGTATGTGTCCATAATATACTATAGAGTATAGTATAGGGTGGTAAATTTGACGACCAAGGGTAAAGAGAAGATGGATATCGTTGTGGTAATGGGTGCCTACCTTCCGATAAGGGACAAGTTTGACGGATACGGGGGCACGGAGCGGGTAGGATCCTTGCTGACCAAGGGATTGGTAAGGAGGGGGCACAACGTCACGCTGATAGCTCCTGAGGGCTCTGACGCTGTTGCAACGAAGCACGTTTCCACGGGCAGGCCGCTGTGGGCTGACGGAAAAGTTGAAATCCCGATTGAAGCCCATAAGAAAGCGGTGAACAGCATACTGGACAAGGTTTATGAGCACAGCAAGCATGCCGACATAGTGCACGGGCACATAGACGAGATGCTTGCAGATCCAAGGCTGAAGTCCGTAAGGACCGTTAACACGGTGCACGGCGACACGGCGTCGGATAACACAAAAAGGCTTTACATAGAATCAAACTACAAGCCGATAATATTCATATCCAAAACCCAGCGGGAGCGCATGACTTCAATCAACCCCGCGGATGCGTACATAGTACACAACGCCGTGAACTTGGACGAATTCAAGCCCTCGTACGACTCGCACAAGTACAGGCCCGGCGACTACATAGTGTACCTTGCAAGGATATCCGAGGAGAAGGGCATGCACGTTGCGCTGGACGTCGCGCATGCAACAAAGACGAACATAGTGACTCTTTACACAATGCCGGATACCCCGAAGGACATGGATTATTACCTGAAGGAGGTAAAGCCGCGCATAGAGAAATACAAGGACGAGATTAAGATAATCGAAAAGGAAAACGCCAAAAGGGCGGTAATAGCGTCATATCTAAAGGGCGCCATGGCGCTGATAGCCCCAAGCGGCTTCCCGCCATCAACGTGGGCAGAGCCGTTCGGGCTAATGGCAGTTGAGGCAAACGCCAGCGGGACCCCTGCAATAGTGGCCAACAAGGGCGGCCTGGCAGAGATAGTCGAGCAGGGCAGAAACGGATTCAAGTGCGACACCAAAGAGGAGATGATCGGCGCGGTAGAGAGGATAAAGGAAATCGCCGGTACTCCGGAAGGGATAAGGCTGAGGGTAGATTCGCGAAACGCGGTGGTGGAGAGGTTCAGCCCCGAAGTGATGGTAAAGAACTACGAGAAGACCTACGTCAAGATACTGGAAAACCCCCTGGGCAGCATGTCCGCATTCGGAGGCTTCCTAAGAAACAAGGTGTCCGGAAGCGGCAAGAACGGCGGCAATACAAAGAATGCAAACGTTTCCAATATGGCAATAATGCTGGGCTTTGCCGCAATGGCAAACGCCACGACTTTGTACGACAATATCCTCAGGATATCGCCGATAACTGAGGGGCTTATTGTAGTTGGGTTATTCGCCGCAACGCTAATGCATTTAAAGAATGCTAATTATAAACATAATGCAAGGGCTATGCCCCTGGCGGCATAAACAAGCTATTTGCATGCAGTATGTGCCGGTTCCTTGGGTTGGCATGCAATTTTATCCGAGGTCATGATACCTTATGGGTTATAAGATAGAACTTGGCAGTCTTACAAGGGAACTTGGCAAACTGAAAAGCAAGGAGGGGTACATTTATGCAGGAAGCCCGAACTTCATCGGGCTTTTCGGAAGGGATTCGCTGATCTCGTCATGGCAGCTGCTGGATTACGATCCCAAAATAGCTAGGGATACGCTCATCGCTCTCTCAAAGATACAGGGCAGGCGCTCTGATAGGAGAACGCAGGAGCAGCCTGGGAAGATACCACACGAATATTACCCAAAGACCACTTCCATTAGATGGTTCAACAGGTACAAGGGGCATGTCGGCTGGCTCAAGATCGGCAGGCCGGAATACCTTTCTGTTGACAGTACACCTCTTTTCATAATAGTGCTCGCCAAGTACTACGAAAAGACCGGCGACAAAAGGACCCTTGCAAGGCTGTGGCCCAGCGCCAGGAGGGCCGCAAACTGGATATCCGATTACGGCATTTACAAGAAATTCGTGAGATACATGTCCGACGGCGGCAAGCTGAAATCGCAGAGCTGGAAGGACGGCATAGGGAAATTGCTTGACGATGCGGTGAGCCCTGTTGCAATTGTCGAGGTGCAGGGCTACTCATACAAGGCGCTCAGCGACATGATGGCCCTGATGCAAGCAATGCGCGACACCAGGGGCGAGAAAGCATTTGCTAAAATGGCCGACGACTTGAGGAGCAACTTCGAAAGCGCATTCTGGATGGAAAAGGGCAAGTTCTACGCCATGGCGATAGAGGGCAACGGCAGGCAGATAAAAACGATAACCAGCAATCCCGGGCATCTCCTTTTCACTGGGATACTGGACGGGAAGAGGGCCGATGCGGTTGCAAGGCGCCTGTTCATGAGGGACATGATGACGCCCTACGGGATAAGGACACAGTCCTCAAGCGACAAGCATTTCAACCAGTACGCGTACCAGCTGGGATCGGTATGGCCACATGACAACTGGATAATCGCTGAAGGGTTAAGGCAAACAGGCCATATAAGGGAGTACAACAGGATACGGGCTTCTATAATAAGGGCTGCACAGAAGCTGGGATCAATCCCTGAATATTACGGCGTATCAAAGGGCAACAGGCTATTGCCTCTTGACGTGATGTGGCCAAGGCCGTGCGATCCGCAGGCATGGTCATTAGCAACATTGATAAGCATGCTTTACGATAAGTGAAATGATAAAATGAGGGAAAGGCTTGCTATTTTCGGATCTACCGGATCCATAGGTGTAAACGCGCTAAATGTAGCCGAAGAGCAGAAAAACTTCGATATTGTTTCACTTGTATGCAACGGGAGCAATAACGGGAAGATCGATATAATGGAAAGGCAGATCCGCAGATACAACCCGGAGCATGCGGCTGTCATAAACGAGGATGCTGCAAAAGAGCTGAAGGGGAGGCTCAGCGGGTCAAAAGGAATAAGGACAGAAATTTACTCCGGTATCGAGGACGCGATAAAGATATGCACGCTCCCCTGGGTCGACAAGGTCGTGAACTCGACAGTCGGGATATCAGGCCTGCTTCCTACCATAGAATTCATCCACAGCGGGAAGGACATCGCAATAGCAAACAAGGAATCGTTCGTTACCGGCGGAAGCCTGATAAACAGGCTCGCAAGGGAAAAAGGCATGGAGATAGCCCCGATCTGGGAAGCCGGAAGAAAAAACGGGAAAAGGGCATTGTATCCGATAGACAGCGAACACAGCGCGATATGGCAATGCCTGCAGGGCGAAAAGGGCAACGAGATAGACAAGATAATACTCACGGCCTCTGGAGGGCCTTTCAGGAACTCGAGCATCGAAGAAATGAAAAACGCAACAGTTGATGAAGCACTGAATCATCCCACATGGAAGATGGGCGGCAGGATAACAATAGACTCAGCTACCCTCATGAACAAGGGATTCGAGGTGATAGAGGCCGCGTGGCTGTTCGGCGTCAGGCCTGAGCAGATTACGATCCAGGTGCACCCGCAGAGCATAATACATTCAATGGTGCAGTTCAAGGACGGCAGCATAAAGGCGCAGATGAGCCCTCCGGACATGAAACTTCCGATACAGTATGCGCTTACATATCCTGAGAGGATGCCAAGCAAAAGCATTCCGCGCCTTGACCTTGCAAAATCAACAATGCTGAACTTCGAGGGAGAACCAGACACGGAAAAATTCAGGTGCCTCGGCCTTGCATTCGAGGCATTGAAACTTGGCGGCACCGCCCCCGCGGTGCTGAACGGCGCGGATGAAAAGGCGGTTGAGCTGTTCCTTGACAGGAAGATAAAGCTGCTTGACATCCCCGAAGCGATAGAAAAGGCATTGGCAAGCCACAAGGTGGTGGGAAACCCCAACATAAAGGACATACTGCTGGCTGACAGGGAGGCAAGGGGATTCGTTGCGGAATACGCCAGGGAAAAGTATCCTGGCAAACTGAAGAGCGTATCTATATAGCGCTGCCGAACGGCCCTACAAAGGAATAAAAATAATCGCATTCAATACCTCTTGATGATGACTCACGAGGTATTTCTGATACGTGATGAATAAGAGAGTCGCTGATGTAATGTGCTTGACATGATGCCGCCCCTGCAACTAGAGACAGTTTCCGTTGCCTCGCTTGTATTCGTGCTGAGCCTTGTCCTTACCATAGTGCTTACATTGTCCTACCTGAAGAGCAGGAGGCTGAGCAAGCTGTTCTGGAGCCTCGGCATGTGGGCATTCACCGCAAGCGCACTTATGACTGTAGCGTTCGCGCTCGGTACATATTCGGAGCCCCTGGCTACGATATACCTGTACATAGTTGCAATACTCGTAGAGCTGCTTGCAATAGGCTCGATGCAGCTCATGAGCTACGGAAACATGAAGCTCGCATATTATGCCTTCTGCGCGATTACAACCGCGTTCATGTTCTACTCACTTGCCGTCTCAAGCATACCCAATCTTATAGCCAACTACGCGCTGTACGGATCCCCTCCCGCGCTTGTAGTGTACGCCTCCTCGGCAATAACCATACCCGCATCAGCGATACTTGTCATAATCGCGATAAAGAGCTACTGGACCGGCAAGGACTACTGGAACATAAGCATAGTGGCGGGCGTGCTCATTTTCGCCCTGTCCGGGGCAATCTACATAAACTCATTTCCATCAATGCAGTACGTGACGGAGTTCATAGGGATATTCCTCCTATGGCTAGGGTTCTTCAAGCGTGCCAACTAAGGTGTTTTACTGGATGTAACGGTCTTCGATAGGGCATTGACCGGCTATTCGTTGTCCGTGCACATAATACTAGCATCGATAGGGATAGCCCTGCCTGTCATAATGCTGCTTGCGGAATATGTCAGCATAAGGTTCAACGACAAGGATTTCGAGTTGCTTTCAAAGAGGATTTCAATAGCATTTGTGATACTGTTCGCGCTTGGAACGGCATCAGGCACTCTTGTGGCGCTGGAGCTGCTGCTCGTATGGCCGAAGTTCATGGCCTTCATATCCCAGGTGGCGATACTTCCATTTTACATAGAGGTCTTCGCGTTCTTCATGGAGTCGATATTCATAGGCATATACATCTATTCGTGGGGGAAGTTCAGGAACAGGATGCTGCACCTTGCTTCCGGAATACCCATAGCAGTTGGAGGTGCATTGTCGGCCGTCCTGATAACGATGATAAACGCTTTCATGAACACGCCGAACGGTTTCGATGTCCAGGCATACCTGAAGGGCGGCACCATAACCGGCGTTATGCCGTTCGCGGTATTCTCCACCCCTTCAACAGCGCTCGAGGTCAGCCACGTGCTCGCCACCGCCTACCTTGCCGGCATACTCATATTCGTGGCGTATATGGCGTTCATGCTGTCAAGGACAGGCGCGGAAAACAGCAAGAGGTACTACAGGAAGGCAATAAGACTGGCCATGGTTGTCGGAATAATAGCGCTGGCAGCATCAATCGTCACGGGGCTTATGTCCATATCCGCGCTGATGCATCTGCAGCCCGAGAAATTTGCCGCGATAGAGGGCAACATATATCCGCAGTCCTATGCCCCTGAAAGGATCGGCGGCATACCGGTAAACGGATCCCTGGAATACTACATAGCGCTGCCCAGCATGCAGAGCATACTTGCAACGGGCAGCGCCTCCGGTGCGGTTCCTGGCCTAAGCAGCTATCCAAGAAGCACATGGCCTCCTTTGATAATACACCTCATGTTCGACCTAATGTTCGGCGCCGCTGTTCTTCTCGGGCTCATATTCGCATACGTGGTTCTGCAGTATCTTATCAAGAGGCGGCCGTTGTACAGCAGGCTTTGCCTTTGGCTGCTAATGCTAAGCGGTCTTCTGTCCGTTTTCGCGCTGGAGGACGGCTGGATAATGGAGGAGCTCGGAAGGCAGCCATGGATAATATACAACGTGATGCTGGTGAGCCAGGCAGCTAACCAGGCGCATGCGCTATCGCCAGTTGCGATGTTCATATTCGCATTCTACATCGCAGTGCTTCCGGCTACCGTATTTGCGATATTGAGGATATTCAAGGGAAGGCCCCTTGAAGGTGAACTGGCGAGCAGATGAACCTGTTATATTCCGTGAACTACCTGATATTCTCGGTATTCCTTACGCTGCTCATGCTGGAGATCGGTCTTGCGCTGGTAAGCCTGGCAGGCTCCGAGAGGTACAAGGACAGGATAGCCAAAATCATAAACCCGATATGGGAGGTAACGGGAACCTTCGCCATATTCTACGTTGTAAATTTCGAGGTAAGCTACCCGTTGGTGCTGGGCATTGTCGGCACCGCATACGCCGTTCCATTGCTGGTTGCTGCGATATTCCTCATAATAAGGAACGTCCTGCTTGCGCTCCGGGACTACGTTGGTTACGGGAAGCAATGGCCCAGGATAGTATATCCAATGTCCACGATAGTCGCAGGCGCATTGGCGATATCCGTCCTGAGCTCCGGGGTAAGCGGCATGGGGATAAATCTGGCAAATGGTGCCATAAACGCATCCTTCATATTCAACCCCTTCAATCTGCTTATCATACTGTCAATAATCCTGTTATCGTTCTCGCTTGCCAACGGCATAATAAAGGTAGACAGGTTCCATAAAGCCGGCATGATATCTGAAATCCTCGGATTCGCAATAGCGGCAATTGCCTCTTACGTTTATCTGCCGGGATTCCTGAAAGGCCAACAGACTAGTACGCTTTTAATCATTGTATCCCTAATAGTGTTAATAGCTGCGATAGCGCTTCAGGCGATTAAGGCCAAATACGCGGGTCCATTCAATGCGGTTTTTGTCGCGTTGCTCATAAACCTTTTCGGCGCCTCGATATACCCATACGTGTTCGGCACAGCCAACATAATGAATTATGCGGCAAGCAATGCGCTTGCAAGCCCTGAACTGCTGATAACGACGATAGGGGGCACGATGGTAGCACTTTCACTGATAGTGCTTATATACGTCAATTATGTAAAGAAATGAAAGATGCAAAAAAGATTTATTAGAAGGGATTTTATGATTAAAAAAATAACAGATTATATTTGGGAGGTGGAAAAAGAAGGAAATATGAATGTTCCTATACGTATATACGCAAATGAGACTATTAGGAGTACTATAGAAAAAGATAGAACATTAAAACAAGCGCTGAATGCATCGACACTTCCATCAATAGTAAAACATATGCTTTTAATGCCGGACATGCACGAAGGTTATTCGTTTCCAATAGGTGGTGTAGCTGCATTTGATGCAGAAAGCGGTATAATATCACCTGGTGCGATCGGATTTGATATCAACTGCGGGGTAAGACTAATAAAGACCAATCTTACTGTTAAAGATATCAAGCCAAAAATGAGTAAACTCATGGACCTGCTTGCAAAGAATGTCCCAAGTGGAGTGGGGAGCAAGATAAACCTGGGGTTTACACAAAAGGACTTGGAAAACGTCGCAGTGGAGGGCGTTGGCTACATGGTCGACAAAGGGTTCGGCTTCTCAGACGATGTTGACCATATAGAGGAATATGGTATGATAAAAGGTGCGGATTTCAGCAAGGTAAGCCAACTTGCAAAGAAAAGAGGTATCAATCATTTAGGGACTCTTGGCGCGGGGAATCATTTCCTTGAGGTTCAGCGCATAGATCAAACATTCGATGAGAAAATAGCAAAGGGATTCGGCCTTGAAAAGGACAACGTGACCATACTGGTACACAGCGGATCTCGCGGCTTTGGCCACCAGATATGCAGCGATTACCTTAGGCTATTTGCAGAATATCAACAAAAGAACAACATAAAACTTCCAGATCCTGAACTCAGCTATGCCTTTGTCAATTCGAAAGAGGCAGAATCATATCTGGGCGCGATGAGATGTGCTGTAAACTTCGCGTTCACAAACAGGCAGATAATGACGGATTCGATAAGGAAGACCTTTGCGGAGATATTCGGAAAAAGCCCAGAAGAGCTTGGGATGGAGCTGCTATACGACGTCGCTCACAACATTGCAAAGCTGGAGGAGCACGAGGTCGACGGAAAGAGGATGAAGCTGTACGTGCACAGGAAGGGCGCGACAAGGGCTTTCGGCCCCGGAAGAGATGATATACCCAAAAAGTACAGGGATTTAGGACAACCAGTTCTCATACCAGGAAGCATGGGCAGCGCGAGCTACGTGCTCGCCGGAAGAAAGGAGGCAATGCAGGAAACGTTTGGTTCCTCGTGCCACGGCTCTGGAAGAGTCATGTCAAGGCATCAGGCAATAAGGGAGATACCTACGTCCAGGACGCTCAACGACCTGAAGAGCAAGGGCATAGAACTAAGGGTAAGGGACAGGAAGCTGATAAGCGAAGAAGCTGAATGGGCATACAAGGACGTCAACGACGTTGTAAGAAGCATAGAAGGCGCAAAGATATCCAATATTGTGGCGAAGCTCGTGCCTTTGGGCGTTGCTAAAGGTTAGTTTGAATCCCGGCGAGGGCGTTACCAAATTTTGTCGTCGAAAAATCTTACTGGTTAACATCCCCGACTTTTCGGATTTATGGCGAAATAATTACCTTGTTATGCTTTTGCGGTTTTATGTTTTTTAGATCCACGTAGCATTCCGGCCTCGTAAATGCGCCTGCGTCTCAAGAGATCGTCCAGATAAGAGTTCAACGGATTTTTTTCTGGTTTCTTTTCGATGGCTCTCTCTATAACTTCTATAGCACCGTCGTAGTCTCGTTTTGCTTCGAGGGTTGCCGATCTAAGCATAAGATTATTAGGGTGTCTTTGCTGCATTAGTTTTAGTCCCTCTTCTGCAGACCATGTCCTTTCTTCATGAGTTGAGTTTTTATGTTTCGTAACTTTTCTTTTTTGCATATTAATCCTTTTTTTAATATTTAGGCAAGAATTCCACGACTTTTAAGTCGTTGGATGAATTGCACAATTTATCTATTCCTTATTATTGAATTCTTATCAATGGTGGCGTTAGCCACCAGAGACAAGATCCCATGAATAGTGTAAACAATACAAATAATATAA